>JAQVEQ010000301.1 GCA_028697875.1 Novosphingobium sp.
CCTCCGGGCTGATGTGGAGGAAGAATTTGAGGATGCGCGTGCCGTTGGCCATGATCTGCGCTTCGAAGGCGTTGATCTGGTCGTAACGGGCACGCCAGACATCTTCCGGCACCAGTTCGTGAACGCGGGTGACCAGCACGTCCTCGTAGTGCGAGCGGTTGAAGATCGCGACTTCGCCGCGCCCCGGCGCGGCGCGGTGGACGCGCCAGAGGAAATCGTGCGCCGCTTCCTGCGGGGTGGGCTGCTTGAATGCCGCGACCTTGACGCCTTGCGGATTCATGCCTGTCATCACGTGGCGGATGGTGCCGTCCTTGCCGGCCGCGTCCAGCCCTTGCAGCACGACCAGCAGCGAGGAACCGGCGTCGGCGTAGAGCAGGTATTGCAGCCGGTCGACATCGGCGATGGCGGTGTCGGTCGCGTCCGCAACTTCCTTGCGCGACAGGCCGGGCGGCTTTGCGGCGGCCTTGCGGCGTTTGAGATGCGCCGCGTCGCCGGGGGCGACCTGAAGCTTTTCGAACCAGTGATCCAGCTTCTTGTGCATGTCGTCGCCTCTCCATCGTGAGGACGCCGCTCCGGCGTAACCCGCAGATTATCCTGCCTTGCCCCGGATGTGAACGCCGGGCGGCAGACAAACTGCTATGGGGGCGGCCGCGCCGCGCGGGAGGTCAGGCCACCCGTTCGATAGCGACCCGGTCGGGCGATGCCGCAAAGCTGGCCAGCGTCGAAATCTTGCCGCCAGGCTTGCTGACCCGGTCCATCGCCTTGATGTCGGTCTTCCACAGAGCGGGCGTGATGTCGAACAGCTGGTAGCCGCGCCGGTCGGTCATCAGCTTGATATGGGGGTTGTTGGACAGCTGGTATTCGGCATCGGGTATCGGCTGGCCGTCGCCCCCGGACGCGATGGAAGTCGCCAGGAACTCGACCGCGGCCATTTCGCCGTCCGGCGCATCGTCCCGCACGGGAACCGTGCCGGCGAAGTGCCGATGGAAGTCGCCCGAGGCGATCACCACGTTCGTCAGGCCGTGGCGGCGGATGCTTTCGACGAGACGCGCCCGGGCCGGGCGGTATCCGTCCCATGTGTCGTAGGGGAAATTGGGCGGCGCGCTGGCGGAGGTGCGCAAGTCGAACGGCATCGCCAGGACCTGCTGCGCCACGAGGTTCCAAGTGGTGCCCCCGGCAAGCCCGGCGTCGAGCCAGTCTTCCTGCCGGTAGCCGAGCATGGTCGGCGAGACATGGGCTTCGGGCGGGCAGGGCTGGGCCTTGCCGTCGTCGCAAGGCTGGTCGGTGCGGTAGGAACGGGTGTCGAGAACGTGCATCCGCAGCAGCCGCCCGTAATCGAGTTTGCGGTAGGCGGCCACGCCGTCCGGGCCGGGCATCTGTGCCCGACGGACGGGCATGTGTTCGTACCAGGCCTGCATGGCGGCCATGCGGCGCAGCGCGAAGACTTCGGGCGGCGTGCCGTCCCGGTCGAGATCGCCGGCCCAGTTGTTGTCGACTTCGTGATCGTCGAACGATGGCGCGAAGGCGCAGGCGGCATGGGCGGCCTGCAAGTGCGGGTCGGCCTTGTACTGGGCATAGCGCCGCCGGTAATCGTCGAGGCTGTAGAGCTCGCCGCCGATATGCTGGCGGACGATGTAAGGGGCGGCGGGACTGGCGGCCCCTTCGTAGATGTAGTCGCCGTAATGGAAGACGAGATCGAGGTCGGGCTCGCGCGCGAGGTGCCCCCAGGCGTCGAAATAGCCGTGTTCCCATTTCTGGCACCCGGCAATGCCGATGCGGACCCGGTCGACCGGCATGTGCGGGGCCGGGGCCGTGCGGGCGGTTCCGGCCGGGCTGACATTGCTGCCCCCGGCGGCGAAGCGGTACCAGTAGGGGCGTCCGGGCTGCAGCCCTTCCACTTCGACATGGACGGAATGGGCCAGCTCCGGCCGGGCAATCGCCTCGCCCTGGCGGACGATGCGGGAAAACCCTTCGTCCTCGGCCACGTCCCAGCGCACCGCGACCGGGGCCAGCGGCATGCCGCCATGTTCGTCCAGCGGACGGGGGACGAGCCTGGTCCAGATCACGAAGCCGTCCGGCCAGGGATCGCCGGACGCGACGCCGAGAGTGAAGGGGTAGGCGCCGGGGACGGCGGCAAGGAGCCCTTGCGGGGCCAACCCGCCGAGCAGGGCCAGTTGTCCCATTCCCTTCATCAGTGCGCGGCGGTCCAACGGCATCGGCGGGCCCTTTCATCCAGGTGGCGGCAGGGTGTCATGCCCGGCGTTTGCGACAGTGCGGGGACAGTACGGAAGGGACGCACTGCCGCAAACCGCCGGGGCTTCACCGGCCCGTGGGGGCCGGCGAAGCGTCCTCTCCATTCAGAAGCGGGCCTTCACGCCGACGAAATACTCGGCGCCGAGCGCGTCGTAGGTCGAAGTGTAGGTGTTGGCCTGCTGTTGCGATTCCCCGGCGATCGGGGGCTGGACGTCGAACACGTTGTTGACCCCGCCGTAGAAGGTGATCCCCGAACGCGGGATTTCGTAGTTGAACGACACGTCGATATAGTCGCGCGCGTGCATGACCGGCACGGCCAGGTCTTCTTCCGACGGGCCGCTTTCGCCGTTCCGGCGCGGGATCACGATCCGGTCGTCGGTCATCGCGCTGAGGTGGCGGTGCTGGGCGCTCAGTGTCAGGCCGCCGCTCGACCAGCTGACCCTGCTCGCGGTCTTGAAGCGCGGACGCGCATCCCCGCAGGTCAGGCCGAAAGCGCCGGCGCATTTGTAGACCTGGTCGGGCAGGTCCTGGACCGGGGTGATGTCGAACGTGTCGAGCCAGGTGCCGCGGATGTCGACGCTCAGCCTGCTGTCCTCACCCGCCAGGCCGAAGGGAAGCGACTTGCCCCACGACAGGCCGAAGTCGATGCCGGACGTC
>JAQVEQ010000302.1 GCA_028697875.1 Novosphingobium sp.
CCATCAGGGCATTTCGGGCATTGCCGGATGCAACCGATGGGGGCGTGGCTGCGTTATTCTATTCCGATGCCGATGATCGAAGGAGCCAACTCATGGCCAGTCAATGCATTGCTTTTCGCGATTCCAAGGGGGGACTGCACGCCAGTCTTGAAAAGGCGACTCTCGAGGATCTTGCCAGCGTGCTCGGACGAGTGGGAGAAGAGGGAGGCATGACCGCCGGGGTCGCCAAGCTCATCTTCGACAAGCGCTTGGATATAGAGCGGATTTTTGCCGAGCACGACGCAATGATTTGCCCGGTAACGGCCAACGGGGCCGTGGAGCGCCTGCACGCCATCTGAGGCGGGCGTTTTCGCGGATCGAAGCCGCGGGCCTATCGCCGGGCCTGATCGGGCTTTGCCGGGGCAAGGCCCGATCAGGCCCGACGGCGCCTGTTACGCGACGGTCTTGATCTCGATGAGCGTCAGGCCGAAGTGCAGGTCCTCGCCGGCAAGCGGGTGATTGCCGTCGGCGGTGACAGAATCCTCGCCGACCTCGGTGATCACGAGATCGATCGTCGAACCGTCCTGCTGGCGGGCGGAAAGACCCATGCCGGGCTGCGGCGTGGTTTCCTGGGGCAGGTGCGCGATCGGGATCTGGATGACCATCTCTTCGCGGCGCGGGCCGAAAGCATCGGCGGCAGCGACTGTCACGGCCTGCACGCCGCCCACTTCCATGCCGTCCAGCGCGGCGTCAATGTCGGGAAAGACTTCGGAGGCGCCGATCGTGACCGTCTGCGGCCCTTCCTTCTCGGTATTGCCGACGATGCGGCCGTCGTCCGTGCGCACCACGAAATCGATAAGCACGGTGTCACCGTTCTTGGCGGTTGGCATAGACATTCCTTTGGGTAAATGTGTTCCGACGCATCGGCGCGCCGCTCGTTCGGCGTCTCACGTGGCGCCGGCGTTCCGCGATAGTCGCAATTTCAGGCCGGACAGTCAAATCGGGGCGGGCGCCGCCTTTATGCTATGCTTGGTCGTGGAGACGCCTTGGCGAAAAAATGCGGATTGAGCGCCTTGGCGGCGTCATGTCCGGAGCGGCTGCGCAAACCGGCAGCGCGTGTGAAGCGATCGGACGGAAAACCGTCATCGGCAGCCCAAACGAAACAGGCGACAAGAGAGGAAGTGGTTATGGCACGACCTTCATGGACGGAAGTCTCGTCGGGTCCAGGCGTATTCGGCGTTCGCACGATCGTTTCCTTCGCGATGCCTGTCGCATTGGGACTTGGGCTGCCGTTTGTCCCGGCACGGCGAGCGAGCGCGGTGCCTGCTTTCGCCGAACAGACCGGGCTTTCGTGTCAGGCTTGTCACGTCGGGGGCTTCGGGCCGCAGCTCACGCCGTTCGGGCGCGAATTCAAGCTCAACGGCTACACGATGCGCGCGAAGGCCTTCAATGTGCCGTTGTCGGCGATGGCGGTGGCTTCCGTTACTCATACGCGGAAGGATCAGGTGCCTGCCCCGGATGGCCTCGACCGGAACGACAATCTCGCCTTCGATCAGGGTAGCCTGTTCGTGGCTGGCGGCATCGGCAATCACCTGGGAGGCTTCGCGCAGATCACCTACGATGGCGTGGCGAAAGCATGGGCCTGGGATAACCTTGACGTCCGGGCGGTGACGAGAGGCAATCTGTTCGGCACCGATGCCGTTTTCGGCCTGACGCTCAACAATTCGCCGACGGTCCAGGATGCGTGGAATACGACGCCCGCGTGGGGCTTTCCCTATACCGACACGGCCGTCTCGGGAACGCCGGACGCTGCGCCGCTGATCGACGATGCGCTGGCGCAGAACACGCTAGGCTTGAGCGCCTATGCCTGGGTCGGGCAGAAGATCTATGCGGAGGCGGGGGCCTATACCAGCCCGTCGGCGGGAACGCTTGACTGGCTGGGAGCCGATCCCGCCGATCCGGGCGATATCCATGGGCTTGCCCCCTATGGCCGGCTTGCCTGGCAAGGGCAGGTGGGCGGTGGGACGCTGGAAGCGGGCGCCTTTGCGCTCAAGGCCGCGATCAATCCGGGGCGCGACCGGAGCACCGGCCTGTACGATCGCTATACCGATCTCGGTCTCGACGCATCTTGGCAAAAGGTCCTGTCGTCGGGCGACACGATCTCCACGCAACTGCGCTACGTCCATGAATCGAGCAATCTGCGGGCAAGCTGCGCTCTGGCGCTTGTCGGCGATGGCACCACGCCGGATTGCGCGCATGGCCACCTTGCCGAGTGGCGCGGCGACGTCGGCTACACCTGGCATAATCGTATCGGCGCCACTCTGGGGGCCTTTGCGGTTACGGGCAGCCGGAACGGTGATCTCTATGGCGGCAATGGCAAGCCGGACAGCAACGGGGTGATGGCGCAAGTCGATTACACGCCCTGGGGCGGCGACAACTCGCCGCTGGGTCCGCGCGTCAACCTGCGCGTCGGCTTGCAGTACACCGCCTATGGCAAGTTCAACGGGGCGCGGCACAACTATGATGGCGCCGGCGCCGATGCCGCCGACAACAATGCCTTGAGGCTCTACACATGGCTGGCGTTCTGAAAACTCTTCGCCCGGTCCTGCTGGCAGCCGCTCTGGCCGGTTCCGGACCAGCCCTTGCCGGCGATAAGTCCGGTGGCGCCAAGGTCTTCCAGGCGCAATGTTCGATCTGTCATCACGACACGAAGAATGCGCCTCCTTCCGCGGGGCCCGATCTCTATGGCGTGGTCGGCAGGAAGGCGGGTTCGCTGAAGGGCTATGAATTTTCGACGGCGATGAAGCATTCGGGTCTGACCTGGACGCCGGACGAACTGCGTCGCTACCTCGCCGATCCCGGCAAGGTGGTGCCCGGCAACAAGATGCCCTTTCCCGGCATGCACGATTCCGCCAGGCTGGATGCCGTCCTCTCCTATCTTGAAAC
>JAQVEQ010000075.1 GCA_028697875.1 Novosphingobium sp.
CGAAAGGATCACGTCGTAGTGACGCACATCCACTTCCTGCTTCTTAGCCATTGAACCGCGCCTCCAGTTTTTCGACAGCCGCGCGGGTCAGCACCAGCGTGTCATGCTTCAGGATGTCGTAGACATTCGCGCCGACCGCCGGGAGGACGTTGATGTTCGGCAGGTTGCCGGCGGCGCGGGCGAAGCCCTCGTTCACCGCTTCACCGTCGATCACCAGGACCTTCTTGCCCCAGCCCGCCTTGGCGAGCTGACCGGCGAGAGCCTTGGTCTTCGCATCGTTCAGCTCGAGGCTGTCGACGACGACCAGGCCTTCCTTGGCCTTGCTCGAAAGCGCCATCTTGAGGCCCAGAGCGCGGACCTTCTTGTTAAGCGACTGGCCGAAGTCACGAGCGCGGGCGCCGTGAGCCTTACCGCCGCCGATGAACACCGGCGCCTTGCGGTCGCCGTGGCGAGCCGTGCCGCCGCCCTTCTGGCGGCCCCACTTCTTGCCGGTGCGGGCAACGTCGGACCGTTCGCGGGTCGGACGAGCCGGACCGCGGCGGTTTTCAAGCTGCCAGGTGACGACGCGATGAAGGATGTCGGCGCGCGGCTCGAGGCCGAACACAGCATCGTTCAGTTCGATGTCGCCGGAGGCCTTGCCGCCTTCCAGGGTCTGTACCTTGACCTTCACGACTTAGCCCTCCCCATTTGAATTGGAGCCTTCGGTCGCCTCGACGGCCGCGGTGTCTTCCGCGGGCGTATCGGCAGGCGCCGCATCATTGCTGTTAGCCCCCTTGAGGCCGGCGGGGTACGGCGCTTCGGCGTGACGCGCGACCTTGACCGCGTCGCGAACCAGCAGCCAGCCGTTCTTCGAACCCGGGACCGAACCCTTGACGAAGATCAGGCCGCGTTCGTCGTCGGTGCGGACGATTTCGAGGTTCTGCTGCGTGCGCTGACGGTCACCCATGTGGCCGGCCATCTTCTTGTTCTTGAAGACGCGGCCCGGATCCTGGCGGTTACCGGTCGAACCGTGCGCACGGTGGCTGATCGACACGCCGTGCGTGGCGCGCATACCACCGAAACCCCAGCGCTTCATCGCGCCAGCGAAACCCTTACCCTGGGTGTGACCGGTGATGTCGACCAGCTGGCCGGCGACGAAATGCGACGCGGCGATGGTCGAACCGACTTCCAGCAGCGCATCGTCGGCAACGCGGAATTCCGCGACCTTGCGCTTGAGCGGCACGTTCGCCTTGGCGAAGTGTTCGCGCTGCGGCTTGGCGACATTCTTCTGCTTGGCCTCGCCCGAGCCGACCTGGAGGGCGGTGTAACCGTCCTTTTCGTCGGTACGGACGGAAACGACCTGGCAATCTTCCAGCGCCAGAACGGTGACCGGCACGTGGCGGCCATCCTCCTGGAACAGGCGGGTCATCCCGACTTTTTTAGCGATCACGCCAGTGCGCATGATCCATACTCCTAACAGAGGCCTGCGCGGGCCCATCCCGCGAAGGCGTGTCCAGCCCAGAATGTGAAGCGAGCCCCGTCCGGGCTGAAACGTGCCCCTTGCAAGCAGGGGGCGAGACGGGGGACGCTTGCCCGGTAGAAACCGGAGGTATCCCTATGTCCGTGCGGATCTTGCGTTCCGCAGTCCGGCCTGAACCGGAAAGGATGCGATCCCGGAGGATCGAAACTGTCCAGGCGGTTTAAGGTCCGACCCTGGAGGACCTCCCCGCCGAAACGGGGACAATCAAACCGCTTACGCCAGCTTGATCTCGACGTTCACGCCAGCAGCGAGGTCGAGCTTCATCAGCGCGTCGACCGTCTGGGCGTTCGGCTGCACGATGTCCAGCAGCCGCTTGTACGTGCGCACCTCGAACTGCTCGCGCGACTTCTTGTCGATGTGCGGGCCGCGGTTCACGGTGAACTTCTCGATACGCGTCGGGAGCGGAATGGGGCCACGAATGAGCGCGCCGGTGCGGCGGGCGGTTTCCGCAATTTCGCCAGTTGCCTGGTCGAGCACGCGATGATCGAACGCCTTGAGGCGAATGCGGATATTCTGAGCTTCCATGTCCACTTACCGATGCGAAAGAGCCAAAAGACAGCCGGTCAAAAACCAACCGCCCTCAAAAAAAGCGAAGACCGCCCCGCCTCACCGGATCTCGAAACGAGCATTCCGGGAAGGGGCGGCCCCCAAAATTCCGGCCAGCCGAATCCCCCAGGGACTCGGCCAGCGCGGCGCCTATATTACTTCGTGATCTTGCTGACAACCCCCGAACCGACGGTACGGCCGCCTTCACGGATGGCGAAGCGGAGACCTTCGTCCATCGCGATCGGAGCGATCAGCTTCACGCCGATGGTGACGTTGTCGCCCGGCATGACCATTTCCGTGCCCTCGGGGAGGATCACTTCACCGGTCACGTCGGTGGTGCGGAAGTAGAACTGCGGGCGGTAGTTGGCGAAGAACGGCGTGTGACGGCCACCTTCGTCCTTCGACAGCACGTAGACTTCGGCATTGAATTCGGTGTGCGGCGTAACCGAACCCGGCTTCGCCAGAACCTGGCCACGCTCCACGTCGTCGCGAGCCGTACCACGGAGCAGCGCACCGATGTTGTCGCCGGCTTCACCACGGTCGAGCAGCTTGCGGAACATTTCCACGCCGGTCACGGTGGTCTTCTGCGTGTCGCGGATACCGATGATTTCGACTTCGTCGCCAACGTTCACAACGCCGGTTTCGACACGGCCGGTCACCACGGTGCCGCGGCCCGAGATCGAGAACACGTCTTCGATCGGCATCAGGAACGGCTTGTCGACCGGACGATCCGGCTGCGGGATGTACTCGTCGACCGCCTTCATCAGTTCCTTGATCGAGTTTTCGCCGATTTCCGGATCGCGGCCTTCGAGAGCGGCCAGAGCCGAACCCTTGACGATCGGAATATCATCGCCCGGGAAGCCGTATTCGGTCAGCAGTTCGCGAACTTCCAGTTCGACGAGCTCGAGGATTTCCTCGTCATCGACCTGGTCGACCTTGTTCATGTACACGACCAGCGCCGGCACGCCGACCTGACGGGCGAGCAGGATGTGCTCGCGAGTCTGCGGCATCGGGCCGTCGGCAGCGTTAACCACCAGGATCGCGCCGTCCATCTGGGCGGCACCGGTGATCATGTTCTTCACGTAGTCGGCGTGACCCGGGCAGTCGACGTGCGCATAGTGACGCGCGTCGGTTTCGTATTCGACGTGAGCGGTCGAAATGGTGATGCCGCGTTCACGTTCTTCCGGGGCCTTGTCGATGTTCGCGAAATCGACGGGGGCGCCGAGAACCTTCGTGATGGCCGCGGTCAGCGTGGTCTTGCCGTGGTCGACGTGACCGATGGTGCCGATATTGCAGTGCGGCTTGTTCCGCTCGAATTTTTCCTTCGCCATTGTCTCTTAACCTCTATTCCTAGAACTTTAGATTTTCACGGGAGAAAGGCGGCACCCGCTGAATCAGGCGCCGCCCCTAAACGCTCGCTCGCTATTACGCAAGCTTCTCCTTGACCTCTTGCGCGACATTTGCCGGCACTTCGTCGTAGTGGGAGAACTGCATCGTGTACTGCGCGCGCCCCTGGGTGAAGGAACGCAGTTCGTTCACGTAGCCGAACATGTTCGCAAGCGGCACGTTGGCTTCGACGACCTGGGCATTGCCGCGGCTGTCGGTGCCCTGGATCTGGCCACGACGCGAGTTGAGGTCGCCGATGACGTCGCCCATGAATTCCTCGGGGGTGACGACCTCGACCTTCATGATCGGCTCGAGCAGCTTGATGCCGGCCTTGCTGGCCACTTCGCGCATCGCGCCACGGCCGGCGATTTCGAACGCGATCGCCGACGAGTCGACGTCGTGGTACGCACCGTCCACCAGCTTGATGTCGAAGTCGATGATCGGGAAGCCGACCAGGTGGCCGCTTTCGGCCTGCTCGCGCATGCCCTTCTCGATCGCCGGGATGAATTCGCGGGGGATGTTGCCGCCCTTGATCTCATCGACGAAGTTGACGCCCTGCCCGCGTTCACCCGGAGTCACCACGACCTTCACGCGGCCGAACTGGCCCGAGCCGCCCGACTGCTTCTTGTGGGTGTAGTCGACTTCGACTTCCTTCGCGAGGCTTTCGCGGTAGGCCACCTGCGGCGCACCGACGTTGGCTTCGACCTTGAATTCGCGCTTCATGCGGTCGACGAGAATGTCGAGGTGGAGTTCGCCCATCCCCTTGATGATCGTCTGGCCCGATTCGTGATCGGTCGAAACGCGGAACGAGGGGTCCTCGGCAGCCAGGCGGTTGAGCGCGACGCCCATCTTTTCCTGGTCGGCCTTGGTCTTCGGTTCCACCGACAGTTCGATAACCGGCTCGGGGAATTCCATGCGTTCGAGGATGATCGGGGCCCGTTCCGCGCACAGCGTATCGCCGGTCGTGGTTTCCTTGAGGCCCGCGATGGCGACGATATCGCCAGCATAGGCTTCGTCGATATCCTCGCGGTTGTTGGAGTGCATCAGCAGCATACGGCCGATCTTCTCCTTCTTGTCCTTCACCGAGTTCAGGACCGAGCCCTTGGAGAGCTTGCCCGAATAGATGCGGGTGAAGGTCAGCGAGCCGACGAACGGGTCGTTCATGATCTTGAACGCCAGCGCGGCGAACGGCGCGTCGTCGCTCGACGGACGGCTGTCCTCTTCCTCGGTGTCCGGGTTGATGCCCTGGATCGCCGGGACGTCGAGCGGGCTCGGCATGTAGTCGACCACTGCGTCGAGCAGCGGCTGCACGCCCTTGTTCTTGAACGCGGAGCCGCACAGCACCGGAACGAAAGCGCGTTCCATCGTGCCCTTGCGGATCAGGCGCTTGAGAGTCGCCGCATCCGGTTCATTGCCTTCGAGGTAGGCTTCCATGACCTCGTCGTCCTGTTCGACGGCGGTCTCGATCAGCTTCTCGCGGTATTCGGCGGCCTTGTCGGCGAGGTCGGCGGGGATGTCGACATAGTCGAACTTCGCACCCAGCGCTTCGTCCTGCCACACGATACCGCGGTTGTTCACGAGGTCGACGACGCCCTTGAGGTCGCTTTCCGCACCGATCGGCAGGTAGAGCACCAGCGGGTTCGCGCCGAGGCGGTCGATGATCGACTGAACGCAGTAGTAGAAGTCGGCACCGGTACGGTCGAGCTTGTTGATGAAGCACATCCGCGGCACGCCGTACTTGTCGGCCTGGCGCCACACGGTTTCGGACTGCGGTTCCACGCCGGCCACGCCGTCGAACACCGCGACCGCGCCGTCGAGCACGCGCAGCGAACGTTCCACCTCGATGGTGAAGTCCACGTGGCCCGGGGTGTCGATGATGTTGATGCGGTGCTCTTCACCCTGCCCGTCTTCCGCCTTCCAGAAGGTCGTGGTGGCAGCCGAGGTGATGGTGATGCCGCGTTCCTGCTCCTGCTCCATCCAGTCCATGGTGGCGGCACCGTCGTGGACTTCGCCGATCTTGTAGGACTTGCCGGTGTAGTAGAGGATGCGTTCGGTCGTGGTGGTCTTGCCGGCGTCGATGTGCGCCATGATACCGATATTGCGGTACCGTTCGATCGGATGGCTGCGTGCCATGGTCTTTTCCTCAGATGGTGGGGGCGCCCGTGTAGAGCGGCCCCCATTGGATTTGGTTTATGACAAACCGAAGACTTACCAGCGGTAGTGGCTGAACGCGCGGTTGGCGTCGGCCATGCGGTGGGTGTCTTCCCGCTTCTTGACCGCGTTGCCGCGATTGTTCGCCGCATCCAGCAGTTCGCCCGACAGGCGGGCGGCCATGGTGGTTTCCGCACGGCCGCGCGCGGCCGTGATCAGCCAGCGGATGGCCAGCGCCTGAGCGCGTTCGGGGCGGACTTCGACCGGGACCTGGTAGGTCGCACCGCCGACGCGGCGGCTGCGCACTTCGATCTGCGGCTTCACGTTGTTCAGGGCATCGTGGAACAGCTGGACCGGATCGGCCTTGGCCTTGGCTTCGACGGTTTCGAGCGCGCCATAGACGATACGCTCGGCAGTGGACTTCTTACCGTCGAGCATGAGGTTGTTCATGAACTTCGACAGGACCTGATCACCGAACTTGGGATCGGGCAGGATGACCCGCTTTTCGGGACGACGACGACGTGACATCTCTTATATCTCCTTGAGCGGGTGCTTACTTCGGACGCTTCGCGCCGTACTTCGAACGGCTCTGCTTGCGGTCCTTGACGCCCTGGGTGTCGAGCACGCCGCGCAGCACGTGGTAGCGCACGCCCGGAAGGTCGCGCACACGGCCGCCGCGGATCAGGACCACGGAGTGTTCCTGCAGGTTGTGGCCTTCGCCCGGAATGTAGGAGATGACTTCGCGCTGGTTGGTCAGGCGGACCTTGGCGACCTTGCGCAGAGCGGAGTTCGGCTTCTTCGGCGTCGTGGTGTAGACGCGAGTGCAGACGCCGCGCTTCTGCGGGTTCTGCTCCATCGCAGGGACCTTGCTCTTGGCCTTCTGCGGCACGCGGCCCTTGCGGACCAGCTGGTTGATCGTGGGCATTGAATACCTTCACCTAGTTGGTGGCACTGCAACCGGGTGAAGAGAGTGGCTGCGTACGAAAACCGCTCGTGCCGGGCCTGTCGAAATACGAACGGGCTGCACCGGGTATCGTACGAACCGAATCGCTCCACCCGGCATGGTACCGGGTTACTTTGCCGGCCGCCCCGGAAACGGGACAAAACCGCCAATGTTCAGCTCTATGTAGCCGCAGCCTCGGGATAGCCCTGCCCACGGTTGCGCGGGCCTTTAGGGGGATTTGGGGGCGAGATCAAGGAAAATGGGGCACTGCGCGGCCTCCATGACCGCCTCTCCGATTGCCCAGGACAGAGGTTCGCTTCACGGATCGCATGCCGCGCAGGAAGCCCGCCGATGCCCCTAGGCGGTGATCCCGTCCAGCGCCTCGCTCGCTTCGAGCCAGGCGGCTTCGGCTGCGGCGATCCCCTTCTCCACATCGGCCCGGCGCTTCATCAAGTCGGTCATTGTCAGCTTGGCCAAGGCGGCATCGGCCGAGGCCGGATCGAACATCGCCTGGTCGATGGCGCTGCGCATCCTGGTCAGCTTTTCCATCTCCGCTTCGCTCGCCTGCACGCGCTTGCGCAAGGCCTTGCCCTTTTCGCGGGCATCGGCAGCGGCCTTGCGCTGATCCTTCCTGCTGACGGCCGGGGCGCTTCCGTCCTTGCGCGGCGGAGCGGGATCCTTCGCCAGCACGAAGGCGATGTAATCGTCGATCGAACCGTCGAATTCCCTGGCCTTGCCGCCGTCGACCAGGACCAGGCGGTCTGCGGTCATTTCCAGCATGTGCCGGTCGTGACTGACGATGACCATCGCGCCCGTATATTCGTTCAGCGCCTGGATCAGCGCTTCTCGCGCATCGACGTCGAGGTGGTTGGTCGGTTCGTCCAGGATCAGCATGTGCGGAGCATCCCGCGTGATCAGCGCCAGGGCCAGCCGCGCCCGTTCGCCGCCGGAAAGCTTCTCGACCTGAGTAGTCGCCTTGTCGCCGGAAAAGCCGAACCGGCCAAGCTGGGCCCGCACCGCCGAGGGCGAAGCGCCTTGCATCAACTGGGTCATGTGCTGGAGCGGCGTTTCCGACCGGTCCAGTTCTTCCACCTGATACTGCGTGAAATAGCCGACCCGCATCCTGGCGCTTGCGTGCATCGCACCGTCCATCGGCTGCAACTGCGCCGCAAGCAGGCGAGCCAGTGTCGTCTTGCCGTTGCCATTGCGCCCCAGCAGCGCGATGCGGTCGTCGGGGTCGATCCGCAGGTTGAGACGGCTCAGGACCGGCACTTCCCCGTACCCGACCGCTGCGAGATCGAGCGTAATCAGCGGCGGACGCAACGCATCGGGGTCCGGGAAGTCGAAGCTCAACGAAGGATCGTCGATCAGTTCGGCGATCGGCTGCAACCGGGCCAGCGCCTTCGCGCGCGACTGCGCCTGCTTGGCCGTCGACGCCCGCGCGGAATTGCGGGCGATATAGTCCTGCAGCCGTTCCCGTTCCGCCTGCTGCTTCGCACGGGCGGAGGCGATCTGCGCCTGCCGTTCGGCACGCTGCCGTTCGAACGCGTCGTAACCGCCGGGATAGAGCGTCAGCATCCCCCCCGACAAGTGCAGGATGTGATCGACGACGTTGTTGAGGAAATCGCGTTCGTGGCTGACCAGGAGGATGGTTGCCGGATAGGATTTGAGGAAATCCTCCAGCCAAAGCACCGCTTCGAGATCGAGGTGGTTCGACGGTTCGTCGAGCAGCAGGAGATCGGGCTGCGAGAACAGCAGGGCTGCCAGGGCCACCCGCATCCGCCAGCCGCCGGAAAAGCTGTCCAGGGGGCGGTGTTGCGCGTCCTCGTCGAAACCGAGGCCGGCAAGGATGCGCGCCGCGCGCGACGGTGCGGAATGCGCGTCGATCGCCAGCAGGCGCTCATGAATTTCGGCCAGCCTGTGCGGTTCGGTGCAGGTTTCGCTTTCCGCCGTCAGGGCCGCCCGCTCGACATCGGCGGCAAGCACGGTTTCGAACGGGGTCGCATCTCCGCCGGGCGCTTCTTGCGCGATGTACCCGAGACGGGTCCCCCGCGGCATGCTGACATCGCCGGCATCGGCTTCCAGCAGCCCGGTCATGACCCGGATAAGCGTCGATTTGCCCGCGCCATTGCGCCCGACCAGACCGATGCGCCCGCCGGGCGGCAACTTCGCGGTTGCGTCCTGGATGATCGCACGGCCACCGAGGCGCACACTAATGCCGTTCAGGTTGAGCATGGCGCGCGCCTAGCAGCAGTGGCGCCCAATCGGAAGGGAAGTGTCGGCCCGGCCGCCCGGCGGATGCCCCCTTCCCCGCACGGAACGCAGGAAAGCAGGGGATTACGGCGGTTTACCTAGCCGTAAGGACAATTTCGCAAGCGCCGCGAAACACAAAATTTACCCGATAGATTAATTCTCAATAGCGAACTCTCGGGTATCAAGGAACCGTAGTTTAGCGGGGTTGCAATGACGTATTTACAAAAGGAAATTTCGTTTCAGACTGGACAACCCCCGGATCGCCGTGGCGGATCGCGGACAAAATCCATCTATCGTCCGGCCCTGATCGAAACGGATGGCTTCGCCGGCTTCTGCCTGATCCGCAACCTTTCGTCAGGCGGGCTGATGGGGAAAGTCTACGCCCACTTTTCCCCGAACCGCTCCATCAGGGTGATGTTCAATTCGCAGATCGCGGTCACCGGCACGATCGTCTGGTCGAAGGAAAGCCAGATCGGCGTCCAGTTCGACAACGAGATCGACATGGAACAGCTGCTGCACGATCTCGGCAACTCCCACATCGGCAACAAGGTCAACCGGGCACCCCGCCTGGAGGTCGAATGCGCCGGCGAGATCGAAACCAAGACCCAGCGGCTGCCGATGACGCTGCAGGACATTTCCCAGCGCGGCATCAAGGCGAAAGTTTCCTCGGTGTGGCCGGGCGACGAGGTCGTGGTCCGGCTCGACGGCATCGAGGCCCGCAAGGCGACGGTCCGCTGGGTGCAGAACGGCTCGGCCGGATTGAATTTCCTGACCCCTCTCGGCTTCGAGGAACTGGCCGAGTGGGTCATCCGCAGGCAGCAGGCGCGCATACCCTGAACGCATTCCCCCCCGGGGATGCGCGCCCTGCCTGCCCTGCACACCCCCACGCCCGGCTTCCGGGCGAGAGGTTCGGTCGGCCTTTCACCCTGCCGATTTAACCGGAAATTAGCATCGTGCCCGCTAGCGTGCAGCGATGTGGAAAAAACCAGCATCCGAACGGCGCTCGTCCATCGGCGCAGCGCTTGCTTCGAAGCTGACTTTTCCCATCAGCATGGCGCGTTCCAGGGCCTGGGCCATCACGATTCTGGGTCTTTGCATCGTCGGGGTATCCGACGTCCTCTCGGGTCAGGCGGTATGGTTCGGCCCGGCCTACCTGATGATTATCGGCTTTGCGGCATGGTCGCTCGGGTGGCGCGAGGCGGTGGGAACGGGCCTGACGTGCCTGGCCATCACACTGCCCGCCAACGGCTTCGCCCTCTATCCCTATGGCGCCGGCGTGGCTTTGTGGAATCTGACGGTACGCGTACTTGCCGTGCTGGTCATCATCGCCCTGCTCGATAATGCCCGCAAGCTGTGCGAGCGGCAGTGGCTCCTCGCCCGCACCGATCCATTGACCGGCGCTCTCAACCGGCAGGCCTTCTTCGAACTGGCCGACAGCATCCCCTATTCGGAAACCTGGTGCGTCCTGGTCTATGCCGATCTCGACGGATTGAAGAGGCTCAACGACCACGAAGGCCACGCCAGGGGCGACCACGGTCTGAAAGCCTATTCCACGCATGTGAAAAAGCTGATCCGCAAGGACGACGTTTTCGCCCGCATCGGCGGCGACGAGTTTCTCGTCTACCTGGCCGTCAGGGACGAGGCTGCCGGGAAAACTGTCGCAACAAGACTCCATCAGGGCATGAACGAGGCGACGGCGAAGATATCGGCCAAGCTGCGGTGCAGTATCGGCGCCCTGATACTGGCCCCCGGCCCTCGGACGATCGGCCGGGAGCTGCGCATCGCGGACGAGCTGATGTACGAGGCAAAGGGCGTCGGCGCTTCGCTGCGCGTGGCGACGGTTCGCGATTGCCGCGGCACTCTCTACGTTTCGCCGGACTGGTCGCTCTCCCGCTCCTTCGGCAAGGACGAGACCCGCGAGGAGACTGAGCCGGAGGAAAGCCCCATCGCCGCGCTGTACGAGCGTGAAGCGGGCCTGCCCCCGCCTTCCGGCGAAGCACGCGACGAACCGACGGGACAGGTCGCCGCGTAAACGCCCCGTGCGGACTTACGGCTTGCCCGCGGCGTCCTCCGCAGCGATCCAGGCGAAGACCATCGACGGCCCGATCGTCGCGCCCGCGCCGGGATAAGTGCGGCCCATGACCGGGGCGGCGCAATTGCCCGCCGCATAAAGCCCTTCGATCACGCTGCCGTCGCCACGCAACACGCGGGCGCGTTCGTCCGCCATGAGCCCGCCCTTGGTGCTGAGGTCGCCGGGCCAGAACTTCACGGCATAGAACGGCGCCTTGTCGAGCGGGCCGAACGACGGGTTCGGCTTGTTGGTGGGATCGCCGTAGTAATGGTCGTAGACGTTGCCGCCACGGTTGAAATCCTCGTCCACGCCGGTCTTCGCCATGGCGTTGACGCGTTCCACCGTGCGGACCAGCCCCGCCGGGTCGATGCCGCAGCTGGCGGCCAGTTCTTCCAGCGTCTCCCCTTTCACGAAGAAGCCGTTTTCGAGGTAAGGCTTGACCACGCGCGGCGGGATCGAGCCGAAGAAGTAACGGTTGCGGTAACGGCTGTCGAAGACCAGCCAGCTCGGCACGGCGGGAACCTCCTTGTCGCGGGCAAGCTGCGCCAAGCCGAGATCGACGTAGGATTCGGCCTCGTTGGCATAGCGCTGCCCCGCGTGATCGACGATGATCGAACCCGGCAAGGTCCGGTCCCAGATGCTGGCGTTGACCGTTCCGTCGGGCGAGATCGAAACCGGGAACCAGGTCGCCGCATCCATCAGCGCCAGCTCCGCCCCGATGCCGGCGCCGATCTTCTGTGCATCGCCCGTGTCGTCGGGGCTGGCCGGGCTCCATTCCCCGGTCACGCCCTGCAACGGCATGCGGTATTCCGCGTCCTTCGCGAAGCCCCCCGCGGCCAGCAGCACGCCGCGCGGGGCCGCGATCTGTTCTTCCCCGCCGTTCTTGCCGGCAACAACACCGGTGACCCGGCCCGCCTCGTCCTGCACCAGCGAATGCAACGGTGTGTCCAGCCGGACCGGAATACCGAGCTTCTGCACGATCATCATCAGCTGGGCGACAAGCGTCGTCCCGACCGAGAGCGGCACCCTGCCGGTCAAACGGAAGGCCAGCGTCTTGCCCAGGATCGACATCAGCGTCGCGAACGACTTGAGCGACAGGAAGGCCGTCGGGATCTGCGGTGCGGCATCGGTGTTGACCGCCACCGGCGGCAGCTTGGACTGGCGCATCGTCGCCAGCCATGGACCGATCCGTTTGCCGTCGAACGTTTCGCCTTCCAGCGTGCGGCCGACCTTCGCCCCGGGCAGGTCCGGGTAATAGTCGGGATAGCGCGGCGCACGGCGCCAGGCGAAGCCCTGGTCCGCCAGCCCCTGCACCATTTTCGGACCGGCTGTCAGATAGGCCAGCTTGCGCTCGCGGCTGCTCGCCGGACCGACATCGCCGATACACGCCTCGAGGTATTCCAGCGCCTCGTCCAGCGAATCCGGCACCCCGTCGCGCCGCATCAGGGGGTTATCCGGGATCCATACCCCGCCCCCCGAAAGCGCGCTTGTCCCGCCCCAGACGGACGCCTTTTCGATGATGACGGGATTGAGCCCGGCCAGCTTGGCGGCAATGGCCCCGGCCAGGCCGCCAGCACCCGAACCGACGACGACGAAATCGATAGACATGAAGCTGGAGTTTCCCCTCTCGCCGAAATGCGAATGACCCTAAAAACGAACGGTCTTGTATGGGTGTCTTTCCCGCGGTTCAAGAGCGGCCCGCCGC
>JAQVEQ010000076.1 GCA_028697875.1 Novosphingobium sp.
CATATTGGCGCGCGATGGCAGCGGATCGGCAGAGCGCTTGCCCATACCTGCTGTGCCCGAGGCCGGGCCGCCGCCGCCAGCGCATATCCGCAAGCTGCTCGACGTGGCCGGGACCCATTTCCTCGAAAGCGGCTACCAGAGCGCCAGCCTCGATGTGATCGGGGCGGAGGCCGCGGTCGGGCGCGGCACGCTTTACCGTCATTTCGGCAATAAGGCGGGCCTGTTTGCCGCCGCCATGCGCGATCAGGCGCAGGCCATCGCGGGCAGGGCGAAGCCGCCCTCGCTTCCGGCTGGCGAGGCGCCGCTGGAAGCGCTGATCGAATTTCTCGAGGCGAGCCTGCTCGTTCTTGCAGGAGAGCGGTCGATTGCCGTGCATCGCACGGTGATTGCCGAATCCCGCCGCGATCCCGAATTGGCCCGGGATATCTATGCGATTCTGCGCGAGCCGTGGTTGCAGGTGCTGACGGCATGGCTGGAGAGCCTGCGCGCCGCCGGCAAGGTGCGGCTCCACGATCCGGTATGGTATGCCCGGCAGGCGCTGGTCCTTTCGCTCAGGGGCAATCGCGTGATTGCCGCGGGGCAGGCGCTGACTCCCGCCGAGGCGCGGCAGGCGGCCGAACATGCTTCGGCGATCTTCCTCCGGGGGTTCGTGGCGGCTCTCTGAGTGGAGCTCTCCCGTTTTCGCGACGGTGGCCTGCGGCTTCCGCATAATTGAGTGACTACTAATATACATTGGGTTATGGTCTGGAAAACGGCTTGCGACACCGGTCGAGGCTGACAAGCACTCAAAACCAGAATTGGGAGATAGGTTCATGGCATTGAAAGTCTTCGTGCAGCACATCTGGCCGGCACCGGAAAACGACCAGATGGTCGGTCCCGAGATGAAGATCACTTACGACGCGCAGCTGCAGATGTTGCACGACATTCTGGGCAAGTATGCGGAAGTCCACGTCGCCCACAACGAGAAGTCGAGCTATTTCAGCAATTGCTTCTCGATCGATGCCTATAACAAGGTCGGTCTTCTCGACAGTCTGGCGGAAGCCGAGAAAATGGGCTGCGACGTCGCTCTCATCGCTTGCGGCAACGACCCGGCGCTGCAGGAAGCGCGCGATATGCTGAGCATCCCCGTGGTCGCGCCGACCGAGGCGGGGATCCACGTGGCTTGCCAGCTCGGCCAGCGTTTCGGGATCATCACCATGGACAGCCCGTCGGTCGCCATCGTCGAACGCAACCTGCGCATGTATGCGCTGGGCGACCGTGCGGTTACCCACCGGCCGGTGCGTTCACCGGGCTTCTACGAAGGCGGGACCAAATGGTTCGCCGACGAGAGCTACCTGCGCGAGCAGGTCATTCCGAAGTTCGAGGAAGTCGCCAGGGGCCTGATCGAAGACGGTGCGGATGTGATCGTGACCGCCTGCGGCAACTATTCGGCCTTTTCCTATCACGGCTATTCGCAGATTACCGGCACGTCCGTGCCCGTGGTCGACGCCTTCACCGCCGGGACCTACATGGCGAAGCTGATGGGTGAATATCACCAGCGTTATGGCCTCAAGACCAGCAAGCAAGGCGCCTATGCCGGCACCTCGCCCGAAGCCGCAGCTTTTGCCCTGGCCTGTGTGCGCGGCGAAATGAAGCGCGAGGATATTCCGGCCGCTGCCGAATAAGCCAGGCGTTACTCGCATTGTTTCTTGGGAAAGGGCCGCATAACGGCCCTTTCTTTTTCTGCCGCCCCGTGGCTCGCAGGTGACGACTCCGGATTACTTGCCCGAGCCGGGAGCGGGGCGTGGTATTTCCTGCCATGCCGGCCCCGGATTGACGTGCCCGTGCTACCCGAGGGGGCACCGCAAGTGTGGATTCGCGTATATATAGCTCTACAAAAATACGCAAAAAGTCAGCGAATTCATATAATATAGCAATTATGCGGCGTTTATGACGCTCATTTTCCGCGAATGCGAAAGGGGAGTTTGATGTAGGTCAATTTCAGGCGGTGCCGTACACTGCATGATGCCCGCGAAGTTAAGGGAAAGGAGTCCATCATGGACATCGCGGCATTGGCCTACAGCGTGATCTCTTCAACCGATCCCAACCAGTGGGTCCGGTTCGGTGAGGATGTTGCCGGTTTTTCGGCGCACGAAGCGCCGGGCGGCATTGCCCTGCGCATGGACGAGCGCGCCGGGCGCATGTTCATCGAGAAGGGCGACAGGGATTGCTACTACGCCAGCGGCTGGGAAATCCGTTCCGAGGCCCAGTTTGCGGCGGCATTGGAAGAGCTGAAGAGCCACGGCGTGGACTTCCATCGTTCCACCCCTGAGGAACGGGCCTTGCGCCATGTCGTCGACATGGTCTGGTTTCACGATCCTTCGGGCAATCGCCATGAGCTGGCTTGCGGCTATACGTCGCATTTCGACCGTTTCATTTCGCCTGCGGGTGTTTCGCACTTCGTGACCGGCGACCTTGGCTTCGGCCACATGGTCCTGCCCGCGCCGAAGATCGCGGAAACCCGTGCTTTCATGATGGACGTGTTGGGCTTCGGCGTGGCCGATTTCATGTACCACCGCCCGATGGGGCCGGACGGTCCGGCCATGCGCATCGATTTCATGCATTGCGGCAACGGCCGTCACCACAGCCTTGCGCTGTTCGAAGGGGAAGTGCCTTCGGGCTGCGTCCACCTGATGGTCGAAGTGCCGAACATGGACGAGGTGGGGCATGCCTATGACCGGATGCTTGCCACGAATACGCGCCTGATGGCGACGCTCGGCAAGCATACCAACGATCACATGACCAGCTTCTACATCGAAACGCCGGGTGGCTTCGCGCTCGAATACGGTTTTGGCGGCCGGACGATCGATTGGGATCGCCATACCGTGTTCGAAAGCACCTCGGTGAGCCTGTGGGGGCATGATTTCAGCGTCGGATTTGGTGCCGACGAGCAGAAGGCGATGGCCGACGCGGCCTGAATTCAGGAGACGGACAATGAGTGTTATGGAAGCAGTCAAGGCACCGACGACAGAAGAACTGGTCGCTCGCGCCGAAGCCATGATCCCGGCATTGCGTGAGCGTGCCGACCAGTGCGAACGGGAAAACAAGGTCCCCGACGCAACGGTTGCCGACTTTCAGGAAGCCGGTTTCTTCAAGATCCTCCAGCCGAAGCGTTACGGCGGCTACGAAATGGATCCGGAAACCTTCTACTCGGTGCAGATGAAGGTGGCCGAAGGCTGCATGTCTTCCGCGTGGATCCTGGGCGTCATCGCGGTCCACAACTGGCAGCTCGCGCTTTTCCATCCGCAGGCGCAGGACGACGTGTGGGTGCCCGACAACACGGTACTGATTTCCTCGTCCTACATGCCGCGCGCCGAAGTGACGCCGGTGGATGGCGGGTATCGCATCAGCGGCCGCTGGGGCTTCTCCAGCGGTGTCGATCACTGCGACTGGGCGTTCCTCGGCGGTCTGGTCAAGGATCCCGAAACGGGCGTGCCGGACTTCTGGACCTTCCTGGTCCCGCGGGGCGACTTCGAAGTTCTGCCGATCTGGAACACCATCGGCCTTGGCGGTACCGGCAGCCATGACGTGACGGTCCAGGACGCTTTCGTCCCGGCCTATCGCACGCACCGTTCGAAGGACGGCTTCGCGGCGACCAACCCGGGCGCGAAGCACAACCCGGGCGCGCTCTACAAGCTGCCTTTCGGCCAGGTCTTCGTCCGCGCCGTGTCGTCTTCTTCGATCGGGGCCCTGCAGGGTGCGCTCGAAGTGTTCAAGGAGACCGGTGCGAAGCGCAAGAGCAACAACACGCTCTCCAGCGTCGCGGGCGATCCCGACGTGCAAGTTCTGATTGCCGAAACCCAGTCGGCGATCGACGAGATGAAGACCATTCTGTTCCGCAACTTCGGGGTGCTGAACGACTTTGCCCGCAAGGGTGAGCAGCCCGACCTCGAAACCCGCCTGCGCTTCCGCTTCCAGTCGGCGCAGATTTCGGGCCGCTGCTGCGAACTGATCAGCCGGATGTTCTATCTGAGCGGCGCCGACGGCATCTACCGCGGCAACCACATCGCCCGGGTCTTCTGCGACATCCACACTGGCCGCACACACGTGGCCAACAACCCGAACTCGGTCGGCCGCAACTTCGGTTCCGTCATGCTCGGCGCGCCGAATACCGACAGCTTCATCTGATCCCGGTACCAAGGAGAGGTATTATGGCTACCACTGCCGAATATGGCCTGGGCGAACTGGCGTTCCCCCGTGGCTGGTTCATGATCGCAATTGCCGATGACGTGACGCAGGAACCGCAGCCGGTTCGCTTCTTCGGCCAGGAAATGGCGCTTTACCGCGGCAAGAGCGGCCGGGTCGTTCTGCTCGATGCCTATTGCCCCCACATGCGGGTCAACATCGCGCGCAACACCACGTCCTACGTGGTCAAGGACGGCACCCGGATCCAGGGTGATTCGATCCGCTGCCCGGCGCATGGCTGGCGTTTCACGCCCGAAGGGCAGTGCGACGATATCCCGTACTCGACGCATGGCATCCCCAAGGCGGCCTGCATCAAGTCGCACAAGGTCGTCGAACGGGCGGGCTGCATCTTCATGTGGCACGACATGGAAGGCGGCGAGCCCGATTTCGACCTGCCCGAGTTCGCCGAGTACAACCAGACCGAACAGGGCTGGGTGCGCTGGAAGGTGGACCACCTCGGCACCCTGCCGATCCACCCGCAGGAAATCGTCGACAACATGACCGACTACGCGCACTTCACGCCGGTCCATGGCAGCACGAACAACGCCTACTTCGAGAACGAATTCGAAGGGCCGATCATGCGCCAGCGCTTCGGTTCGGGTCACCGTACCCTGGTCGACACCGATGCCATGCTCGAAACCGACACCTGGTACACGGGCCCCGGCATCCTGCTGTCGCGGATGGCGGGCAAGCATCCGTCGCTGATGATGATCTGCCACACCCCCGTCGAGGACGGCGAAGTGCGCGTGTGGTTCGCGGTCATGGCCAAGACGGCCGACAACCACGAACCGACCCGCGAGGAATCGGCCATTGCCCGCGCCTATCACGAGGCTGGCCTGGCGGCCTTCTCGCAGGACTTCGAATTGTGGCAGTACAAGGAACCGGCCTTTTCCATCCTGCAGGTTCCGGACGACGGCCCGTTCCACAAGGAACGCATCTGGTACAAGCAGTTCTTCAATCCGCGGGCCCGTGCCCACGAATTCCAGGACCGCGTCAACGGGGTTACCACGACCAAGCCCAAGGAGCCGGCGGTCGCGGCGGAATAGCCGCATACCGCCGCCAGGCTTCCAGGGTGGCGCGAAGCGAACTTCCTGTTCCCAACATTCGCATCGCGTCATTAGGGGGGCGGGGTCTGCCACGGCAGACCCCGTCATTCCTCTTGCGGCCTCCTTGCGGCCGTATCCGGCAATTTCCGTCAGATTGCTGCCGTGTAGGGCGGATAGTCGGTGTAGCCCTTTTCCTCTCCCGTATAGAACAGGTTCTGCGTCCATTCGGCGAGAGGAACCCCGAACCTGAACCGTTCGACCAGATCGGGATTGGAAATGAACGGCTTGCCGAACGAAACCGCATCGGCCCGCCCGCTCGCTAGCAGTTGCCGCGCACTGTCCAGTGTCAGCCCGTTGTTTACGGCCACCGGCCCCGACCAGTGCTGCCGGATGAAGCCCAATGTGTCGAAGTCCGCCAGGTGCTGGTCGGAGACATGGAGATAGGCGCAACGCAGATGGTCGATCCCATCGAGCAGGGCGGCGAAGACCGGCCCGGGATCGGATGGATCCATCCCGTTATAGGGGTTGCCGGGTGAAATGCGCACGCCGACACGATCCGCCCCGATCGCTCCGGCCATTGCCTCGACGACCATGATGGGAAAGCGCGCCCGGTTTTCCGGGCTGCCGCCGTATTCGTCCTCGCGCTTGTTGCTCGCGGGGTTGAGGAAGGTGTTGATGAGATACCCGCTCGAACAGTGCAGTTCGACCGCGTCGATCCCGGCGGCGCGCGCATTGCGTGCGGCCTGGGCGTATTGGCCGGCCACGCCGGGCAGTTCGTCGGCATGGAGGGCGCGCGGCATGGCGGCGGGCAGGGGCACGCCGTCCGGGCCCGGAATCGGGGCCGGACACGGCAGGGCGGACGGCGCGACGACATCCGCCTCGTACCCGCGATTGGCCGAAACGACCGCACGGCCGCAATGCATCAACTGCATGGAGATCAGCCCGCCTTCGGCATGGACGGCCTCTGCGACGCGCGCCCAGCCGTCCACCTGTTCCTGCGAATATATGCCGGGCGTGCGCCAGTAGCCCTTGCCTTCGGGGCAGGGCTGGACGCCTTCGGTCACGATCAGCCCGGCGGTGGCGCGCTGCCGGTAGTATTCCGCCATCAGCGGGGTCGGCACGTCGCCGGGGCCCGCCCGGTCGCGTGTCATGGGCGACATGACCATGCGGTTGGCAAGACACAGTGCGCCGAAAGTGACGGGTTCGAAAATCGTGTTGCTCATTCGTATTCTCTGGCGGTTGGGCGGCGTTGACCGCTATTTGCGGACCAGACTAAGGGCTACGGTACGCGATGCAAGGGGAGGTCTGATGATCAATTACGGGATGGACGGCAAGGTTGCGCTGGTGACGGGGGCTGGCGGCGGAATCGGCCGGGCGACCGCGCTGGCTTTTGCCCATTCGGGTGCGGCGGTCCTGGTGAGCGACGTGAGCGACGAAGGCGGGGCTGAAACCGTTGCCCAGATCGAGGCTCAGGGCGGCAAGGCGGTGTTCCAGCATTGCGACGTCAGCGACGGGGCCCAGGTCAAGGCGATGGTCGCGGCTGCGGTCGAGGCTTTCGGCCGGCTCGACTATGCGTTCAACAATGCCGGGATCAACCGCATCACGGCCAATGAATACGACGACGAAAACTGGGACCTTTCCATCGGGATCAACCTGACCGGCGTCATGCTGTGCATGCGCGAAGAGGCCGAGGTCATGCTGAAAAGCGGCGGCGGGGCGATCGTCAACACCGCGTCGATCAACGGGCTGGTCGGCAACCCCACGCAGCCTGCCTATACCGCCTCCAAGCATGGCGTGGTCGGCTTGACCCGCCACGGCGCGTTGCGTTGGGCGCGCGAGGGTATTCGCGTCAACGCGGTGTGCCCCGGCGTGATCGAAACGCCGATGAGCGCGCAAGCCATGGCCGATCCGGCGGCGCGCAAGATGATCGAGGAAATGACTCCGATGGGGCGCATGGGCCAGGCCGCTGAAATCGCGGGAGCGGTGGTGTGGCTGTGCTCCGACGAGGCGAGCTTCGTCACTGGCTTGCCGCTGGTGGTCGATGGCGGTGTGACCGCTTTCTGATTTCCGCGCCAGTGGCAGGCAGACCCGGCGGCGGTCCTGCCTGCCACGGCCGGGCTAGCCGCCCAGGCCGGTAATCAGGCCGTCTTCGGTGATCCGCGCGATCCGCGTGTTGTACTTGAGCGTCTTGACCGCGATCGAGGTTTCGACGTGATGCACGCCGGGCAGCGACAGGATCTTGTCGGATGCGATGTTGACCAGGCAATCGAGCTCGTCGAACAGGCAGATGGCCAGGATGTTGAACTGGCCCATCGTGATCATCACCCCGTTAATCAGGGGCAGTTCCGAAATCTGCCGGGCAATGGCGCGCACGTTGTTGACGTTGGCGTGGACGCTGACGAAGGCGAGCCGCGATTTCGCTTCCATCTCCAGGCCGGTGACTGCGGTAAAGGCGATCAGGCCTTCCTGTTGCAGCCGCTTGATCCGGCCGCGCACCGTTCCTTCGGTCACCCCGAGTTCGGCCGCGATCTTGCGGTTGGATACGCGCGCGTCGTGACCGAGCAATTCGATCAGCTGGCGGTCGAGATCGTCGAGCTGGATGGTCGTCATGGCCAGCCTCAACCCTCGATCGGGGCGATGTCGAACTGGTACTTGATGATGTCGACCACGATAGCCGGAGTCATCGAGCGAATTCCGCCGATCTGGGAAAACTTGTCGAGCAGGAGGTGGGACAGATCGTCGAAGTCCTTCAGCGCGACCAGCATGTCGATGTCATAGCGCCCGGTTACGAGGTGCACGGCGAAGACTTCGGGGAATTCGGCGAGTTCCTGCGCCACGTCGGACGCAGGGCGGCCGTCGACCTCGATCGCGACTTCCATCAGGAAATTGAAGCCGTGGGCGGCGAAATCGGAAACGGCGACCACCCGCAGCTGGTTGGCGTCTTCCATCCGCTTGATGCGCGAGGAAACGGTGGTTGCAGTCAGGCCGAGATTCTCCGCGATCTGCTGGTTCGTGGCCCGGCCGTTCTGGCGCAGCAGTTCGACGATGGACCTGTCGGTCGCGTCGAAATTGAAATTCTGTGTCATGCCCCTCCGCGTGCCCGATATATCTGGTTCAACGGCCTGCTACGGCGGAAAACCTACCCCAGTGCCAAATTATGGCCTGCGGCCCCCCTAGACCAGCCAGAGAAGCCCAATATCCCCATTTTCGTCAAGGGTGTTGTATTTATTCCAGCGCGGCCGCTGTAGCGCGCTAAAAAGGGGTGGATCCCGCGAGACCCACCCCTCCCCCAATAACTGTCCTGTGCGGTACTATTCCGCTGCGGCCATCATGGCCGGCTGGGCGTAGTCGGCATGGCCTTCGTCGCACAGTTTGTTGGTGTCGTCCCAGGCCCCTTCGGGGATGACCGGGAAAATGCCCAGTTCCTCGCGGATGTCCTCGATCTTCCAGTCGACGTATTTGCGCCAGTCGACGATCATCAGCGGGATCTTCCAGTTCCGGCCCTGCTCGGCACCGAGATATTCCGCTTCGAGGTTGAGGACCGAGGCCTCGGGATAGTGGAGCCCGTCCTTCATGATCGTCTTGGCCTTGAGATAGGTCTGGACGCGGTTGAAGTAGCAGGCGAGCTCCGGCCGGAAATAGCGCACCCGCGAATGCAGGTTGGCATTGACCAGTGCGATCTCGCCCCCGTGGTTGGGACCGAAACCGGAGATCATGTGCTCGATGTCGTGGGTCAGCGAACTTTGCCGCAGGTAGAAGGTGAAATCTTTCACCACTTCGATTTCGGGATAGAACAGGTCGAGTTCGTAGCCGCTTTCGACCATCCAGCGGTGAAGGCGGGCACCGAGCGTGCCCGGTGCGCAATCCTCCACGTCGGTGAGCTTGAAGTTCGAGAGGTTACGGTTCTCAAGCCATTCGCGGAATTCGGGCAGGCGGGCCTTTTCTTCCTCGAACAGCCGCATGATCGCGGGGAAATCCTCCAGGTTCTGGAGGATCTGCACCACTTCCGGGATATAGGCGGTGTTCGGCAGGTCGGCCCCGTTGCGGCGGAGCATTTCCTGCGCGATCAGCGCGCGCAGTTCCGGATGATTGAGGTACTTCGACGAACTGACGAGGGTCGAGCTGTTCGTCTCGATCTTGCGCATCCCGCCGTTGAAATAGGCGCGTTCGCCTTCACCAACCTGTGCTTGGGTCTGCATTGCTCTTACTCCGCGGCAACCGCCATGGCGGCGTTTTCGTTGGCAGGGGTGAGGAACCGGCCCGGCTTGGCGCCGGTGTAGGCCCCGTTTTCGAAGGTCGGCACGCCGTTCACCAGCGTCAGGCGCGTCGGCATGGCTTTGCGGGTAAAGCGCCAGGTCGTGCCGCCCTTGCCGTCGGGCATGTCCCAGGCCTTCTCCATCTGCGCGCGCTGGATCTCGTCGAGGTTGAACACCGCGATATCGGCCCGCTTGCCCGGCGCGATCACGCCCCGGTCGTTGAGGAAGAAATGCTCGGCCAGCTTGCCGGTCATCACGTGAATCGCCTCTTCCAGGGTGATTCGCTTTTCCTCGCGGACGTACTGGGTGAGGAGCAGGGCGTTCTCGCCCCCGCCGCACAGCATTTGCAGGTGCGCGCCCGCGTCCGAGATGTTGCCGACCGTCTTGGGGTCGCGCATCAGTTCGATCGTCAGGTCCTCATCCTTGGGGAAGGGTGCCATGTGCACGGTCGAAAGCGTGCCGTTCTCGAGGATCCAGTCGGCCATGGCATCGCTGCGATGCTGGCCGCGGCTGTCGGCATATTCCTTGAGCGTGATGTTGATCGGGCCTTTGCCGTTCTCGCTGTCGAGCAGGTAGAGGTCCTGCGGGTTCTGGAGCGGCGACCACGGCCAGGCGTTGTTGTCCCAGCTCTCGCGGGCGCGGGCGCGCCATTCGGGGTCGGCCAGCAGGCGGCGCTTTTCGTCGTGGGTTTCGGCCAGCACGACCTCGTGCCAGACGTAGTCGTTCGACTGGGCGAAGATCAGCGACTTCACGAGGCTGAGCGTCGACGTGGGGGAGACGTGAGCGTAGCCCGGCCAGACGTCGATCCCGGCATCGCGCATTGACTGCACGCTCGCCTGCATGGCGGGAAGGATTTCCTTCTGGAAGCCGAGCGTCGGGATCGCACCCGCGATCTGGACGCGGATCTTGCGGCCTTTCAGCAGTTTTTCCAGCCTCTTGAGATTGTCGGGTCCGCTCATCCGCATGAAAGTGTCGACGATCACCTGGTAACAGGTATGCGGATAGCGATCCATCACGTCGAACAGCGCGGTGAACTCGGCATCGTCGGCCAGCAGCGTGGGAACCGGGCGGTCGTCGCCGTCATGGTCGTGCATGTTGTCCGACAGGCCGAGCGCGCCGGCGGCCAGCGCGTCGTCGAGCAATTCGGCCATCTTCGCGATTTCTTCCGGGGTCGCCGCGCGGTCCCACGCGTCAACGCCCATGGCCGCGATGCGCAGCGGGATATGGCCGACGTAGCTGGCGTAGTTCAACGGGACGGAAACGTTCTTTTCGAACGACTGGCGGTATTCCGACCACTTGAGCCAGTCCCAGCTGACAAATTCCTTGAACGGGGCGAGCGGGATGTCCTCGAAGAACGAGAAGATGCCCATGACTTCTTCCTTGGCCACCTGGCTCGGGTGGAGCGGAGCCATGGAGAAGCCGCAGTTGCCCAGGATCATCGTCGTGGCGCCATAGCCGGGCAGCGGGTCGAGGTCGGGCTGCCACCACATGGAGGCGTCGTAGTGGGTGTGGCTTTCGATGAAGCCCGGCGTGACGTAGCAGTCCGTGGCGTCGAACACCCGCTCGCCCTGCTGTTCGTGGAGGTTTTCGCCGACTTCAGCGATTGCGCCGCCACGAATGCGGACGTCGGATTTGAAGGCCGGGGCGCCGGTGCCGTCGACGACGGTACCGTTCTTTATCAGCATATCGGTCATGGTGTCTCTCCCGAGGTATATTGGGACGGACGCTTTGCGCGCCTCGTGCCGGTGGCAGGAGAGTACTGCCGCCGCCTTTTCCCGCAAAATGCATGTGCGCAATTCGTATCGGATCATGATCTGTTTGGGATCGAATTATGATCCTCTCGGCGAAGCGGACGACGGCCCGCGTCCGGGGGAGGGTCTTTGCCTGACCACGAGCGGACGGAGAAGCCGCGGGGCGGGCGACTCGCCTTGGGGCGGGGTAGATAGTTGACGCCGTCAACTTTTGCCCCGAAGCAGCGGACATGGATGCTATCTGTCTCGACCATCTCTCGTTATGCGACTTGCCCGCGCTCGACCTGATCGCCGTGGCGGGGGAACTTGGTTGCGGTGCGGTCAGCCTGTTCGTCACGCCGCTGCCGCTGGGGCCCTATGCCGACCTGGTGAACGATGCAGGTGCGCGGCGCGAGGTCGTGGCCGCCTTGCGCGACACCGGTCTGGGCGTGGGGATCGTGGAGCCGTTCATGCTCGACGCCGCGCCCGATTGGGACACGATGGAGCGCACAGCGGCGCTGGCCGCGGAATTGGGCGGGGACGTCAACGCACTTGCCTTCGACGACGATCCGTCGCGCCAGCGGGATTCGATGGCGCGGCTGGCCGGGATCTGCCGCGCGGCAGGCACACGCATGACGATCGAGGCGTTTTCGATGTCCAGGGCCCGCACCCAGGCGGATTCGCTCGCGCTGGCCGAGCATTGCGGCCCCGATGTCGGGGTGACGGTCGATACGCTCCACGTGATCCGTACCGGCGGAACATGGGCCGATGTCGCCGCACTGCCGCAGGAACGGATCTTCCACGTGCAACTGAACGATGGACCTCTCGCCGCACCGGACGATCTCGGCGCGGAAGCGGTCAGATACCGCCATCCGCCGGGGCAGGGGGAATTCGATCTCGACGCACTGGTCCCGCTGCTTCCCGCAACGGCACGGATCGCGGTCGAGGCGCCGTTTGTTGCCCCTGCAGGCTCAAGTCCGCTCGAACGGGGGCGCATACTGGTCGATGCAACGCGGGCACTGCTGGCGCGGGCGGGGCGAGCCTAGACCCCCGGCTGGTCGGGCGGCACTTCCACCACCAGTCCGTCCAGTTCCTCGCTGAGCTGGATCTGGCAGGAAAGACGGCTCGTGGGCCGGACTTCGACGCCTTCCAGCGCCTCCAGCATTGTCTGCTCGTCTTCGTTCGGCGGGCCGACCTTCTCCCGCGAGGCGGGCGCGATATAGACGTGGCAGGTGCCGCACTGGCGCATGAACCCGCACAGGGCGTCGATCCCGTC
>JAQVEQ010000303.1 GCA_028697875.1 Novosphingobium sp.
CTCGATCAACGGCGCCAGCGCCTCAACGGGCTTTTGCGTGGGGTGCAAACGGTTGCCCGAATAGGGGAAGTCCAGCACATCGGGGATAGGCCGCGCGGGCCGGGCCGGGTTGCCCTTTGCGAGCAAGTAAGCCTGTTCATGCTCGTAGCGGAGAAAGCGGGCGGACGACGCATAGCGCTTGCGGAACACAAGATGCCCGACCACGCGGAAGCCTGCGGCCTTCCATGCGTCCATGAACAAATCCACCTTGTTCCAGCCGTAGAAGGAAACCGCAAAGCCGCCATCCTTCAGGACGCGTTGCATTTCCCGAAACGCCGGACGGAGCCACCGGCCGTTATCGTCATTGGCAACCTTGCGGCCCTGGCGGTGCCGGTAGCGCGTCACATAGGGCGGATCGGTCAGGATGAAATCCACCGTGCCGCTATCGAAAGCCTGCATCACTTCAATGCAATCGCCGTTGAAAATCACATTGCGGGGAGCCTGTGCCTTGCTGGTCATGTCAAATCCTTTGGGTCTGAAGTTCAGCGAAGCGGAATGCCGCGCCTGAACTTCTGCCCGGCGGCGAGCCAAGGGTAGCAACGGGGCAAGGGCGGCCGGGGCGGAGGGGAATCACCCGCCTGCACAAGGCTTGCCGCGGAAGGTGGGGATACCGCCCCGGACGGTTCCACTTACCTTGACCGGCGCGAGGACAACGTCCTTAGCAACGATCGCGCCGCCCTGGCGGCGCACGGGAAAACCTGCCCGCTTGGGCAGGCTCACTCCGCGGGCCTGTCCCGCCCACTTTCCCATTCGCGCAAATGATGGCCGGGATACCGGCTCGGCCATCGGGCCGATCCCTGCCCGGTCAGCCCCAGCCCAGGATTGCGATCATTGTGCGGTCGACTGCCAGGGCGATCGGCGATGGTGAATGTGGCGAAGATCCATCCGGGATCGGAAAGGGAGCGTCCCGCCATTGCTGGCGGGACGCTCTCGCGATCAGTCGACCTTCAGCTCGAACTTGCCGGTTGTCTCGGTCGAGACAAGCCGAAGATGAACGTCCGGCGCCAGGACCGGATTGAGCTTGAGGGAGGCGTAAGGCTTCTGGTCTTTGGTGGCCTTGAGCCAGCCCACACCGAATTCGATGCGCTCATCGTCGGCGGCAACAATGCGATAGTCGGGCGACTTGTCGCTTGCCTTGTCGCCCGTCCGAAGGATTTCCACCTTCTCGCTGAGGCCGAAAAACCGGATTTCGCCGTGGAAGCCGCGATCGGTCGCCTTGAAGTTTCCGCAGATCATGTCGTCAGTCCTTTCTTGACTCGGGACCGCGCCCTTCGCGGCCTCGTGGCATGTCGAAGATCGGGGACGTTCGGCTGCGCACCGCTGCCCGGGGTTCCCGTCGCGCTTGCGCGGCGGGGTGGGCTTGCGGCCCAGGGACGGCCGAAGGGCCGCTTTTTTGCTTCGCGCTGCAAAGCCGAAGGCGGCGGAAAAAAGCTGCCCGGCGCCGTTGCGCCGCCAGGTGGACACGATCAGATCAAGCCACGAGGGAGGCCGTGAGGGCCGGTCACGCAGGCAGGACGGGAGACAATGATGCGCCCGGCATTTCAGCGGAGCCAGCAGCGATCGCCGGGTTATGGCTTTCGCATCGGCGTGGCAGGATTCAGGAGCGAGCGAACAGCGCGTTGAACAGGCGCTCGGCCTCGGCCATGCCTGCGTCCGGCAGATGCACCGACTTCGCCTTGCGCGCCGGATCGGAGATCAGCCCGCGTTCGTGCAGCCGGTCCATCGCGCTCCAGTCGAAGCCTTTCCAGGCCGTGCCGGTGGTGCTGAGGTTGAGCCACAGCAGGGCAAGCACCGCCTCGTCGATTCTGTCGGTGTCGATATCCGTCCGCGAGTCCATGTGCAGGAGGATAGCAAACCGGGCTGCGCACGGCATCCGCGATCCCGCCGTGAGCACGTATCTCTGCTACGCTACGCTTCGCTATCTCCGCCTTGTGCCGCCGTGCGCCGAATCCCGCCGCCGTGGCTACGGGTCCGGCATGGCGCGTCCGATGGCGATTTTGCTGGATTCCCGGGAGATGCGCGGCAGCTTGAGCATATGGGACTCTCTCGCAAACGTCGTCGCCGCAGCGCACCCCGCGGCTGGTCGGAAGGGCTGGCAGACCTGCACGATTACATGCAGCCGCATCCGACGCGCGCATCGTCTCGCAGGAGCGCTACCAGCGCGCCGATCGTCGTCACCGATGACTGGCCCGAGCAGGTTCCCATCGGCGATGCCGAGTTGCGCGTCATCGAAGGCGCTTTTCGCGAGGAGCTGGACGCCCTGTTCGGGCCGCTCCCCTGAAACGGCTTATGGAAAGAGGTTGAAATGTTCGTCAATATGACGCACATTGTAGCGGATATGGATCAATCAGGAGCCAGTCCCATGCCGCGTAAGCAAGCTGTAGCGGAATCAGCCAGAGCCAATCGCGTCGAGCGGCTCGGCTTTCGCATCGACGAAGAAACCAAGGATTTGATCGAGCGAGCCGCGCATCTCTCGCGGCGCAAGGTCAGCGATTTTTGCGTGACCGCGCTGGCGGACACGGCGCGGCGGACGATCGCCGAGCATGAGACGCTCGTGCTGTCGGATCGTGACCGCGAAGCGTTCTTCGATGCGCTCATCAATCCGCCCGAGCCGAGCGAGCGGCTGATCCGCGCTTTCCGGGAGCACAGGCGCCGGGTTGCGTCCTGATCATGACGGCGGGGGATTTGAAGGTCGAGCCGTTGGGGCCGCACCACGACCGCGAGGGATTTTCCTGCGGCATCGACAGCCTCGATCGGTATCTGCGCAGGCAGGCGGGCCAGGACATCCGCCGCCGGTCAGCCGGTGTGTTCGTTCTTGCCGCGCATGCAAATCCCGGCGTCATTCTCGGCTACTATACGCTCAGC
>JAQVEQ010000077.1 GCA_028697875.1 Novosphingobium sp.
CGCTTCGGCATCACTGCCGTCAATTCGATCAACTGGGCCCGGCTGATGGCGCAGGTGGTCTATTACTTCGCGGTCGGGGTGCAGCTCGGCGCGCCGCACCGCAAGATCGCGTTTTCGGTGCCGACCGGCAATTTCGGCGACGTCTTCGCCGGCTATGTCGCGGCGCAGATGGGCCTGCCGGTGGAAAAGCTGATCGTGGCGACCAATGTCAACGACATCCTCCACCGGGCGCTGTCGGATGGCGACTATTCGGCGGGTACGGTGACCCCCACGGCGGCCCCGTCGATGGACATCCAGGTCAGCTCCAATTTCGAGCGGCTGCTGTTCGACGTCGGCGGGCGCGATGGCGCGGCCATGGCTGAACAGATGCGCGGCTTCGAAGCCAGCAAGGCCATGCGTCTCACCAATACCCAGCGCGAAGGGGCGGCGGCCCTGTTCACCAGCGCGCGGGCCGATGCGAACGACATGAACGAGGCGATGCGCTGGGCGCACGAGGCCTGCGGCGAAACGATCGATCCGCACACCGCGATCGGCCTTCATGCCGCGCGCCATGCCGGGATCGACAAGGCGGTTCCGGTGGTCACGCTGGCGACGGCCCATCCGGCCAAGTTCCCCGATGCGGTGGAACGCGCGACCGGCGTGCGTCCGGCGTTGCCCGCGCGGGTCGGCGACCTGTTCGAGCGCGAGGAACGCTACGTCGAGCTGACCGGCGATTACGAGACCATCGCCGCCTATGTCGCGGAGCACGCGACGCCGAACGGCTGACGCACGCAATGGCGGAATTCGTCACCCAGCCCGTGATCCTCGCAGGGGAGGGATGGGACGGTTACGGCCTCGTCGACAGCGGCGACGGGCGCAAGCTCGAGCGTTACGGCCCCTATCGCTTCGTCAGGCCGGAGCCGCAGGCGCTGTGGACGCCCAGGCTTGCCGACTGGGACGCCGACGGGGAGTTCGTGCCCGGCGCGGACGAGGATGGCGGCGGCCGCTGGCAGTTTACCCGCCAGGTCCCGCGCGAAGGCTGGCCGCTGGCCTGGCCCAACGGCCCGGAAGAAGTCCGCTTCACCGCCCAGTGCACGCCTTTCCGCCATCTGGGCTTCTTTCCCGACATGGCGCCGGTGTGGGACTGGATGGGGCAGAAACTGGCGGGCAAGGACGAGGCGAGCACGCTCAACCTGTTCGGCTACACCGGCGTCGGCACGCTGGCGCTGAGCCGCTTCGGCCCCGTGGTCCATGTCGATGCGTCGAAGAAGTCGGTCGCCCAGGCGCGCGAGAATGCCACGCTGTCGGGGTTCGACGATCGCCCGGTCCGCTGGCTGGTCGACGACGCGGCCAAGTTCACTGCCCGCGAAGTGCGGCGCGAGCGGCGTTACGACGGGATCATTCTCGATCCGCCCAAGTTCGGGCGCGGCCCCAATGGCGAGGTCTGGCGGCTGGAAGACAGCCTGCCGGGGCTGGTCGCCGATTGCCGCAAGCTGCTGGACGAGGAGAGCCGTTTTCTCTTCCTCACCGTCTATGCCGTGCGCATGTCGAGCCTCGCGCTGGGCGGGCTGCTGGCCGAACTGTTCGCCGGCCTGCCCGGCAAGGTCGAACACGGCGATCTGGCCGTGCGCGAGGATGCCCACGGGGATGGGGATGGGCGCCTGCTGCCCACGGCGATCTTCGCGCGCTGGTCGAATGCCTGATTGGGCGCGGCCCGGAACTCATGTAAGGGACCATTCATGCCCGACAGCCTGACTCTTGAAGTTGCCGATTTCGAACACGACGTGCTGACCGGGATCTATTCCGAAGAGACCGGCAAGCCGCAGCCCTTGCGCTTCACGATCTCTGCCCGGCTGAAGATCGCCGATCATTACGCGCCCGACACGCCGCTTTCGGCCAGCAAGAACTACATGGACCTGAAATTCGCGGCCTCCGAGGCCTTGCCCGAAGGCGTCCATTTCAAGCTGATCGAGGCGGTGGCCGACCATGTGTGCGAAACCCTGTTCCTGCAGGACGAACGGGTCGAGGCGGTGACTGTGAAGATCGTGAAGCTCGCCATCGCCGAAAAGAACGAGAAGATCGGCATCACCCTTCACCGGGAGCGCCGCTGAACCGATGCAGGCGGTCTATCGCACGGGTCCCTTGCCGCAAGGCGCGCTGGAGGCATCGGCCGCCTTCCACGGGGATCATGTGGCGGTCATCCGCGAACTGCTGGCGGACGGGCCCGATTGCCTGGTCGTCGTGTTCCCTCCCGCCGCCCACGACCACCGGGGCTGGCGCCGGGCCGCGATTGCCGACCTTGCCCGCGCCCATGCGCCGGTGCGGGTGCTGGGACTGGCCGATGGCGATGCCGCCGCCGTGGCGCGAACGCTGGACTACCTCGAAACGGCACAAGGCGTGACGGGGCAACTGCTGGCAGCGGATGGCGCAGCGGAACAAAATGCGGCATGATGGCGGCATGAGTTCTCCGCGGCCCCTGGTCGACAGCTTCAACCGGCGCATCACCTACCTGCGCCTTTCGGTCACCGACCGGTGCGACCTGCGCTGTTCCTACTGCATGCCGGAACGGATGGAATTCCTGCCGCGCAAGGATGTGCTGAGCCTGGAGGAGCTGCACGAACTGGCGCTTGGCTTCATCGAGCGGGGCGTCTCCAAGATCCGTATCACGGGCGGCGAGCCGCTGGTGCGGCGCGATGTGCTGGAACTGATCCGTGCGCTCGGCCGCAAGGTCGGGGACGGGCTGGAGGAGCTGACGCTCACCACCAACGGCACGCAACTGGCCCAGCATGCGGACGATCTGGCCGCGGCCGGCGTCCGGCGGGTCAATGTTTCGCTCGATACGCTGGACCCCGCGCTGTTCGAGCGGATTTCCCGTCGCGACCGGCTGGCCGACGTGCTGGAAGGCGTCGCGGCGGCACGCGCGGCGGGGCTCGGGGTCAAGATCAACACTGTCGCGCTCAAGGGCCTGAACGAAGCGGAACTGCCGGAAATCGTCGCCTGGGCCCATGGGCGGGGGTACGATGCGACGCTGATCGAAGTCATGCCGCTGGGCGAGGTCGAAGGCGACCGCGTCGATCATTACCTGCCTTTGTCCGAAGTGCGCGACCGGCTGGAACGGCGCTGGACCCTGACCTCGACGGCCGACCGCACGGGCGGCCCCGCGCGCTATGTCGATATCGCGGAAACGGGGGGGCGGCTGGGGTTCATCACGCCGCTGACCAACAATTTCTGCGACGGTTGCAACCGTGTCCGCGTGACCGCGACCGGCCAGCTCTATGCCTGCCTCGGCGGGGCGGAGATGGTGGACTTGCGCGCCGCGCTGCGCTCGGACGATCCCGATGCGCGGCTCGCGGCGGCATTGGACACGGCGATGCGGATCAAGCCCGAACGGCACCATTTCCAGATCGACCGGCGCGGGGCGGACCCGGCGCAGCCGCGCCATATGTCGGTCACCGGGGGCTGAACGATGGCAGTCACGCTCGTATTCCTCGGCAGGCTGGCCGATCTTGCCGGCGCACCCGTGCGCGAAGCCGATGCGCCGCTCGATTGGGCGGGGCTCCTTGCCGTGCTGGGCGGGGAACTGGCGGAGGCGGTATCCGGTGCGAAAGTCCGGCTGGCGGTGAACGGGGCGCTGCTGGCGGACAAGACGGCGCTTGCCGCCGGCGATGGCGACGAGGTGGCCCTGCTGCCGCCTGTCAGCGGGGGATGATCCGGTGAAGGACGTGCGCCTGCTGGAAAGCGCTTTCGCACCCGGGGAGGCGATCGAACGGTTCGCGCAGGGGCATCCCGATGCGGGCGGCGTGGTCAGCTTTGCCGGGCAAGTGCGCGCGGCGGACGGCTGCGAGGCGCTGGAACTGTCGCACTACGCCCCGCTGACCTTGCCGGGAATGGACGCCCTGGCGGACGAGGCACTGGCCCGCTGGCCGCTGGACGGGGTCATGGTCGTCCATCGCAGCGGGTTGATGCTGCCGGGCGAAACGATCGTGCTGGTCGCGGCGGCGGCCCGTCACCGGCGCGACGCCTTCCACGCGGCCGATTTCCTGATGGACCACCTGAAAAGCGATGCCTGGTTCTGGAAACGGGAGAAACGCGCGGGCCAATGGCATTGGGTGGAGCCGCGTGAAGCCGATTATTCGGACCTCGCACGCTGGAAGTGAAAATTTCAGTACCGATTTGATCCCGGTCAAGTTGCCATGTGAGTCGCGGCTCTACAAGCAAGTCATCGCAACGGAGTATTTCGATCGGCTTAGCATTCACTGGGTGAGCAGTTGTCATGACACTGACACTCTCCCCATCCATTCAGTTTCTCCCCAAACTGGCGCGGGTATGCTTCGGCATCCCGCGCGATTTTTTTGTCTTTTCGGGATCTTACGCGCTGGGCGATTCGCTGTCCGGTCCGCGCAGCCGTCCGATCAATCCTTCGAGCAGGGAATTTTCTTCACGCACCATGGCGTCGACGCTCGCCTGGGCCTGGGCGATGGCTTCGCGCGCGCCGCCGTCCATTTCGACCGCGACCAGCATCCGGTCGAGATCGGCCATGACCACCATGGAGCGGTTGCGGCTGGATTCGAGACCGGCAAGGCCGGACTGCGCGGCCACCCAGGGATCGCTGGCGATGGCCGAGTGCTGCGCGGTGGCGACCAGCTGGTCCACACGCGGCACGGCGCTCATGAAAGCCTGGTGGGCGCTGGCGGCTTCGCCCTGCAATTGCGCCAGCCTTTCCGAAAGGTCGGCGCTCGGCGTGACGGGCGGCGGGGGAGCGGCCGGTTCGACCGGCTGGGTGCTGCCATGCTGCCGCTCGATATCGCGAATCGCCAGCGACGGGTACTGTCCGGGGTCGCCGGCACAGGCGCCAAGGGCGAGGGGCAGCGCAATGGCGAAAAAGGCTGCGCCGGAAAAGGCTGGTTTGAAAGTCATGCCCGCGCCATAGCATGCCGCGCGCCGCATGCCATCCGGGTCGCGCATATCGCGAGGCGCCGGACGAGGGCAGGCGGGATACGCGGCGGGAACGAATTGGGCCTTGGGGCGGCTTTCCACGTTGACAGGGCAGCGGCTTTTCCCTAACGGCACCCATCTTTCCGGCGCCTGCCATCGGGGCGGGGCGTCGGCGCGTCACTCGCGAATTCGGCCGGTTCGGCCGGTCAAAGGCGACGCGGCACAGCAAGTTGATTGGATAAGGCACCATGTTCGCAGTAGTGCGCACGGGCGGCAAGCAGTATCGGGTTGCCGCCGGAGACAAGATCGCGGTCGAAAAGCTGGCTGGTGAAGCCGGCGATACGGTTACGCTGGGCGACGTCCTCCTGGCCGGTGACGGCGAAGGGCTGAAGGATGCCGGCAAGGTGTCCGTTTCGGCGGAAATCATCGCCCAGGCGAAGAGCGAGAAGGTCCTCGTCTTCAAGAAGCGGCGCCGTCACAACTATCGCCGCAAGAACGGCCACCGCCAGCAGCTGACCCTGCTGCGGATCCTCGCGGTCGGCGACAGCAAGGCGCCCGCCAAGAAGAAGGCCGAAGAACCGGCCAAGGGCGCAGCTCCCAACGCGGACGAGCACCTGCACGAAGCCGAACCGGTGAAGACCGGCGCGACCAGCAGCAAGCCGGCCAAGAAGACCACCACGGCCAAGAAGGCCGACTGAAGCATAGCCGACGGAGTAGATCGAAATGGCACATAAGAAAGCAGGCGGTTCGTCGCGTAACGGTCGCGATTCAGCCGGCCGTCGCCTCGGCGTGAAGAAGTTCGGCGGCCAGGAAGTCGTCGGCGGCAACATCATCGTGCGTCAGCGCGGGACCAAGGTGTACCCGGGCGCCAATGTCGGCATGGGCAAGGATCACACCCTGTTCGCGCTGAGCGATGGCCGCGTCCGCTTCCACGATGGCAAGCTTGGCCGCAAATACGTGTCGGTCGACGTAGCCGCAGCCGCGGAATAACGGATGGCATATCCAGGGCCATCCAACGGGATGGCCCCGCCGGGCACTTGATGTCTGGCCGATAGAGGGAGAGGGGCCCGTCCCGTCTCCCTCTTTTTCTGTTCGTCTCCCTCGCAAGGCCGCCTGTCCGTGGCCGCAATATGAGTGTCATGTGAAGGGCTTAGGGGCCCGCCGCAGGGGCGCTCGAGAGGAGAAGACGATGTTTATCCGCAGCGAGAGGCTCTTCCTGCGCCCGGCCTTTGCCGAGGATTGGCGGGAAATCCATGCTGGCATTTGCGACGAGGCGGTCGTGCGCATGCTGTTGAGCGCGCCGTGGCCCTATCGGGAAAGCGATGCCCGCGCCTTTGCCGCCCTGCCGAGCGAACCGCTGCTGCCGCGGTGCGTCATTACCCTTCCGGGTGCCGATGGCGCGCCGGTGATCGGCTGCATCGGCCTCGACCGGCGCGCCGACGGGGTCGAACTCGGCTATTGGCTGGCCCGGAAGCACTGGGGACGCGGCTTTGCGACCGAAGCGGGCCGTGCCATGCTCGCCAGCGCGCGGGCGGTCGGTCACCGGCGGGTCCATGCCGGGCATGCGCTCGACAACGAGGCGTCGGCCCGCGTGCTCGAAAAGCTGGGTTTCCGGCCGACCGGCGAAGTGCGCTTCCAGTACAGCACCGGGCGCGGCGCCGCCATGGCCACGCGCCGTCTCGTGCTCGATCTCGACGAGGCGGCAAGGAACGATCCGGAACCGGAAATGTCCGCCGCGGCGTAACCGCGGTCTGACTGATCCGGGCCGTCATGGTCCCGGAATGAAAACTCCCCCCTCCGTCCTTGGGGGTTGACGGAGGGGGGAGCCGCGACCCGAAGAGCTCTGCCTTCGGGAGCGCATCGCCTGTGCCGTTGTCATTATCGGCCAATGACGTGCGACAAATTCGTTTGTCTCAAGAGCATGGGAAACGGAGCGTGCGCGGGTTTCTTCCTTCTTGCGCTTGCCCTCGTAGATTTCCTCTCTACTCTCGTCCTTCGGTCGAACCACTATTTTGGTTTACATAGATGTCAATAAGGAAGCGGTTAACGCCTGAGGAAATCCGTTCTGCGGCGCTCGACGCGGCCGAAGCGATCCTCATGGAGTTGGGCCCTCAGGCACTGACATTGAAGGCTGTCGCGGCGCGAATCGGCCGCACTCACGCCAATGTGCTGCACCATTTCGGGTCCGCTGCGGGACTGCACGAAGCCTTGGCCCGGCACATGGCCAACCGTTACAAGGCGCGGATGGTCAAGGTGATCCGCGAACTCCACGAAGGCAAGGTGACGGTACGCCACATGGTCGAGGTGCTGTTCGATTCGACCGTGGAAGACGGCGGCGTCCAGCTCATGACGTGGCTCTTGCTGACCCGGAACGAGGTCATGCTCGATTCGATCATGAAAGCGCTGAAAGAGCAGATCGACGAGTTCGACAATGGCCGGAATGTCGCCAACGGCATGGTCGACCTGGCGATCCTGACTCATCTGGTAGCCATGGGCGATGCCTTGATGGGCGAAGCGATGACCCGCATGCTGGGGAAGGCGCGCGAACGTCCGCGCGAACTGGTGACGCAGATCATCGAGGACTGGCTGCGCGCGACCGTGGGTACCGCCACCGGCCCAATCCCGGAGACGTTTTCCCGCGCGGCGGAATAGCGGCGCGTTTCAGCCGATGGCTTCCGCCAGCCAGACCGGCATGAGCGCCGGATCGATATCCTCCACCCGCAAGTGGTCGATCGCGAAACCGAGCGTTTCGTAGCACGTCCGCTGCCGAGCCGGGTCCGAGCGGTCCAGCGGCACCACCATCAGCCGCCGGTTGATCTTGTGCCGCCAGTTCATCCGGGCGGTGTTTTCCTGCCCGACATAGCAACCCTTGGAAAAGCTCACCCCGTGCAATTCCGCGGCATTGCATTCCAGCCACAGTGTTTCGCCGTCGCCCAGTTCGGCGCGGCCTTCCGTCACGCCCAGGGCTAGGCGGTGCTTCAGCCAGGCATCGTCGGCGCTTTCGTCATCTTCGGCGACGGGGGCGATCCAGCGTTCGCCCAGGGCCGGAAGGCGCGGGTCGGCTGCCGCCCCGTCGCCGGTATGGCCGCGCCAGTGGACGCCGAGCCCATCCTCGCGCGCAATCGCGATCTTGCGCCGCACCCGGTAGAGCGACAGCCGCCTGACCAGCGCGTCGGCCACATCGGCTTCGCAGTCCAGCAGGAACGAATCGTCCGCCCCCGGCCAGACGAGGAAATCGAACAGCACCTTGCCCTGCGGCGTCAGCAGCCCCGTCCACACGGGCAGCGCCCCTTTGACATCGTTGGTGACGAGCCCCTGGAGAAACGCGGCGGTATCCTCACCGGCCTCCTGCGCGGACAGGCGGATTACGGCGCGGTTGAACAGACGGGTCGCGGTCATGCCGGGTGGAGCCCTTTCTTTCCCTATGCCGCTTGGAGCGAGGCCATGTCGATCACGAAGCGATAACGCACGTCGGCCTTTATCAGCCGGTCGTAGGCCTGGTTGATTTCGTCCATGCGGATCATTTCCACATCCGGCAGGACGCCTTTTTCTGCACAGAAATCAAGCATTTCCTGCGTTTCGGCAATCCCTCCAATCGGCGAGCCCGAAACCCGCCGCCGGGCCATCAGCAGGGGGACTGAATTGAGCGTGCCGACCGGGCCGATTTGCCCGACCAGCACCAATGTGCCGTCCACGTCGAGCAGGGGGAGATAGGGCTGGATATCGTGTTCGACCGGAACCGTGTCGATGATGAGGTCGAGGCTGTTGACCGCGCCGGCCATCGCGCCGGCATCGCTGGAGACGAGCAGTCCATCGGCGCCGAGCGCGACGGCGTCCGCCCGCTTGGTGTCCGAACGGCTCAGCACGGTAACGTGCGCCCCCATCGCCGAGGCAAGTTTCACTGCCATGTGGCCCAATCCGCCCAGCCCGATCACGCCGACCCGCGTGCCTTCCTTCACGCCCCAGGTGCGCAGGGGCGAATAAGTCGTGATCCCGGCGCAGAGCAGCGGCGCCGCTTTGGCGATGTCGAGGGCGTCCGGCACGCGCAGCACGAATTCCTCGCGCACCACGATATGCTTGGAATAGCCGCCGCGCGTGGGCGTGCCGACCACCGGTTCGAACCCACCGTAAGTGCCCGTGGAGCCATGGCGGCAGAGCTGTTCCTCGCCCTTTTCGCACTGGTCGCATTCCATGCAGGCATCGACGAGGCAGCCCACGGCGACATGATCGCCCACCTTGTGCCGAGTTACGTCCGGTCCGACGGCAGTGACGCGGCCGACGATCTCATGCCCGGGCACGGCGGGATACTGGGTGAAGCCCCAGTCGTTGCGGGCGTAGTGAAGGTCCGAATGGCAGACCCCGCAATAGAGGATTTCCATCGCCACATCGCCGGCCTGCAATGCGCGCCGTTCGAAAGGGAAGGGGGCCAGGGGGCTGTCGCTCGACTGGGCGGCGTATCCGATGGTCTTCATGGGGCGTCGTTCCTCTCTATGCCTGTTCCAGGCCTGTGCTTGTTGTGTGCGGACGGGGCGGGGCCGGTCATGCGACGGGCGTCCATCTGTCGAAACAGGCGGCCTGGCCGCGAATCGCGCCGTCCGCGTCGAGCAGGTTCCACACGGTAGCCTGCGCGATGCGGAAGCGTCTGCCTCGCTGGGATATGCGGATTCCCGAATAGTCGGAAACGAAATTGCGTTCGGTGACCAGAGCGAGGAAGCGCGCCCGTTCGTCGCGCTCCATCGGCTCGGCGGAAAAGCGCGAGCGCATGCGCACGAGGTCTTCCCCGCGCGTTTCGAACAGGTCGAGCGCGGCCCTGTTGCCATAGAAGAACACCGGGTCGGCCTCGGTGCCATGGGCCAGCACCACCATTGGCGCGTTCCACAGGGCCGGGGCCGGATCTTCGCCGCCGGGGATGAGCGTATGCCCCGTCACCCGGCGGTAACTGTCGGCAATGAGGGCGATCCTGCCGCTGCCCGCATGGGCTTCGACCAGCCGGCGTTCGCCTTCATGCGCGCAGGGCGCATTGTCCGGCCGTGAAGGGGAATTGCCATCCATGGGCCGAAAGTGGCGGTCCTGCTGCGAGAATCAATCCCTCAAACGCATTTCAGTCGCAATATTCGTCGCGTTCGCGCCAATGGGCGTTGCAGTCCTGCGCGGCAGGTGCAAAACGGTGTCAAACACGAGAGGCGAGAGAAAGGCAGATTCATGACCGCACAGCCGAAGACCATGGCCTATGGCGAAGGCCAGATCAGCTATCACGAACAGGGCGAGGGCGATGTCCTCTTCATGCTTCATGGCTCCGGCCCGGGCGTGACCGCATGGATGAACTTCGGCGGTAACCTGCCGGTCTTTGCCGAACATTACCGTTGCATCGCCCCCGATCTGCCGGGTTACGGCGGCACTACCGCCGTGGCGGGCGACCCCGCCGGTGGCGCGGCGGCGGCGGTGCTGCACATGATGGACCAGATGGGCATCGAAAAGGCCCACATGATCGGCAATTCCTATGGCGCGATCGTGGCCGGGCGCTTTGCGGCCGAACACCCCGGCCGGATCGCCAAGCTGGTGACCATCGGCGGGATCGGCGTGCCGCTCTTCACCGGCTTCCCGTACGAAGGCATCGCGCGCCTGTCCGAATTCGTCGAGAATCCGACGCGCGACATGATCGTCCGCTGGCTGCGTTCGATGGTCTACAACCCGGACCTGGTGACCGAGGAACTGATCGAGACCCGCCTTGCCACGGCCAGCGAGCCGGAAGCCAAGGAAACCAACAAGCGGATGTATTCGCGCCAGGTGCTCGACATGATCGCCGCCGGCATGAGCGGCCCGGACGCGGTGCAGGGCTTTGCCTATCTGCCGAAGATCCAGGCGCCGACGCTGATGACCTGGGGCCGCGACGACCGCGTGAACCCGCTCGACATCGCGATGATGCCGCTGCGCCTCATCCCCAATGTCGAACTGCACGTCTTTTCCAAGTGCGGCCACTGGGCGATGATCGAACAGAAGGATGCTTTCGAACAGGTCGTGCTGGGCTTCCTCAAGCGCTGACCGTTTCGCACTTTGCATGGAAAGGGCGCGTCGCGGTGTGCGGCGCGCCCTTTTCCTATGGCCTGTCCTACAGGGGCGCTATGTGGCAAAGGGCGGGCATGGGTTCGACTCCGCCTCCTTACTGCGCGTTTTCCGGCATTTTGCCGGGGTGCCGGGGGGAGGGTGGATTTCGGCTCTTGAACAGTGTCAACTGTGTCAACTTCGTCCCTGCTGAACCGATAAAGGCCGCCCGATGACCACCGCCCCCGAACTCGTCCTTGCCAATGGCACCGTCCACACCCCGTCCGGTCCGGTGGAGGCTGATGTCGCCGTGCGCGACGGCAAGATCCTGGGGATCGGCAGTTATCCCGAAGGCGGACGGCGGATCGATTGCACCGGGCTGGACGTGTTGCCGGGCGTGATCGACAGCCAGGTCCATTTCCGCGAGCCGGGGCTGGAGCACAAGGAAGACCTCGAAACCGGCAGCCGTGCCGCCGTGATGGGCGGGGTGACGGCGGTGTTCGAAATGCCCAACACCTCGCCCAACACCGATTCGACCATGCGCGTGCACGACAAGCTGGAACGGGCCCATCACCGCATGTGGTGCGACCATGCCTTCTACGTCGGCGCGACGGCGGAAAATGCCGAAGAACTGGCGGAGCTGGAGCGGATTCCCGGCACGGCAGGGGTCAAGATATTCATGGGTGCCAGCACCGGCAGCCTGCTGGTCGCCGAGGACGAGAACCTGCGCCGGGTGCTGAAAAGCGGCGTGCGCCGCGTTGCCGTCCATGCCGAGGACGAGGCGCGGATGAACGAGCGCAAGGCCTTGCGGGTCGAAGGCGATGCGTCCAGCCACCCGGTCTGGCGCGACGACGAGAGCGCGATGCTGGCAACCAGGCGCATCCTGCGGCTGGCGCACGAAACGCGGCGGTCGATTCATATCCTCCACGTCACGACTCCGGCGGAGCTGGAGCTGATCGCGCAGCACCGCGACATCGCGACTTGCGAAGTGACGCCGCAGCACCTGACGCTGGCGGCGGAAGATGCCTATCCGCGCCTCGGCAGCTTCGCCCAGATGAACCCGCCGATCCGCAGCGCGGCCCATCGCGACGGGCTGTGGCACTGGCTGCGCCAGGGCGTGCCCGATGTGCTCGGATCGGACCATGCGCCGCACACGCGCGAGGAGAAGGACAAGCCCTATCCGGCGAGCCCCAGCGGCATGCCCGGCGTGCAGACGCTGCTGCCGCTGATGCTGGATCACGTGGCCAAGGGGAACATGACGCTCCAGCGCCTGATCGACATGACCAGCGCGGGCGTGCAGCGGGTGTTCGGGCTGGTCGGCAAGGGCCGGATCGCGGTGGGCTACGATGGCGATTTCACGATCGTCGACCGCAAGGGCAGCTTCACCGTTACCGAAGACTGGATCGAAAGCCGCTGCGGCTGGTCGCCGTTCACGGGCATGGAACTGCAAGGCCGGGTCATGGGCACTGTCGTGCGCGGCC
>JAQVEQ010000078.1 GCA_028697875.1 Novosphingobium sp.
GCGAAGACTTGCGCGCGATTCGGTTCGAGACTGTCGAACGCCCCCGCCCCGGCCAGCGCTTCCAGCTGGCGGCGGTTCATCGATCCGGGCGGCAGGCGGCGGAACAAGTCGTCCAGGCTGGCGAAGGGGCCGTTGGCCTCACGCTCCGCGACAATCGCATCCATCGCCTTTTCGCCGACATTGCGGATGCCGGCCAGCGCATAGCGCACGGCATAGCCTTCTTCGGTCTGTTCGACCGTGAATTCGGCTTCGGACCGGTTCATGTCCGGCCCGGCGATCTGGATCGGCACTTTCTGCCGCCGCGCATCGTCGATGAACACGCTGAGCTTTTCCGACTGGTGCATGTCGAAGCACATCGACCCGGCGTAGAATTCCTCCGGGTAATGCGCCTTGAGCCAGGCGGTCTGGTAGGCGAGCAGCGCGTAGGCCGCCGCGTGCGACTTGTTGAAGCCGTAACCGGCGAACTTGTCGATCAAGTCGAACAGTTCGTTGGCCTTCTTCGCGTCGATCCCGCTGACTTCCTTGCATCCTTCGATGAAGCGGGCACGCTGCGCATCCATTTCGGCCTGGATCTTCTTGCCCATCGCGCGGCGCAGAAGGTCCGCGTCGCCGAGCGAGTAGCCGGCGAGGATCTGCGCGGCCTGCATGACCTGTTCCTGATAGACGAAGATCCCGTAGGTTTCGGCCAGGATGCCTTCCAGCTTGGGGTGCGGGTATTCGATCGCCTCTTCGCCGCTCTTGCGCCGGCCGAACAGCGGGATGTTGTCCATCGGGCCGGGCCGGTAGAGCGAGACGAGCGCTACGATGTCGCCGAAATTGGTCGGCTTCACCGAAGCCAGCGTGCGCCGCATCCCTTCCGATTCCAGCTGGAACACGCCGACCGTGTTGCCCGACTGGAGAAGCTCGTAGACTTGCGGATCGTCCCACGGCAGGACGGAAAGGTCGACTTCGATCCCCCGCCTCTTGAGCAGGTCGACCGCCTTCTTGAGTACCGACAGCGTCTTCAGCCCGAGGAAGTCGAACTTCACCAGGCCCGAATCCTCGACGAATTTCATGTCGAACTGCGTCACCGGCATGTCGGAACGCGGATCGCGGTAAAGCGGGACGAGCTGCGACAGCGGCCGGTCGCCGATGACGACGCCGGCGGCGTGAGTCGAACTGTTGCGCGGCAGGCCTTCGAGCTGCAGCGCGAGGTCGACCAGGCGCTTCACTTCGGGGTCGACGTCGTATTCGCGCTTGAAATCGGCCGCGCCGTTGAGCGCGCGCGGCAAGGTCCAGGGATCGGTCGGATGGTTGGGCACCATCTTGCACAGCCGGTCGACCTGGCCATAGCTCATCTGCAGGATGCGGCCGCAGTCGCGCAGCACGGCGCGGGCCTTGAGCTTGCCGAAAGTGATGATCTGGGCCACGTGATCGTGCCCGTATTTCCGCTGGACGTAGCGGATAACCTCGCCGCGCCGCGTTTCGCAGAAGTCGATATCGAAGTCGGGCATGGAAACGCGTTCCGGGTTGAGGAAGCGTTCGAACAGCAGGCCCAGCCGGATCGGATCGAGATCGGTGATCGTCAGCGCCCAGGCGACCAGCGAGCCCGCGCCCGAACCGCGCCCCGGCCCCACCGGAATGTCGTGCTCCTTGGCCCACTTGATGAAGTCGGCAACGATCAGGAAGTAGCCCGGGAACCCCATCTTGACGATGATGTCGATCTCGAACTGGAGGCGCTCCGCATATCGGAGGAACTCCTCCCCGACCCCGCTCGGCCTGAGCCTGTCGAAGGCCGCACGCTGTTCCTCGCCCGTGGCGCGCAGGGCTTCGACAAGCTCGGCCTGAGCGGCATTGGGATAATAGGGTTGAAGGCGGCGGGCGAGCCCAGTCCGCGCGTCCTCCACCAGCATCCGCTCCTCGCCTTCCCGGTCGCCGGCAAGGCTGGGCAGGATCGGCTTGCGCTTGGGCGGTGCGGCGGCGCAGCGCTGTGCGATGACCAGCGTGTTCGCCGTGGCCTCGGGCAGGTCGGCGAACAGTTCCTCCATCGTCGCGGCCGGTTTGACCCAGGCCTCGGGCGAGGAACGCGGGCGGTCGGGGGCGTCGATGTGGGTCGAATTGGCGATGCACAGCATGGCATCGTGCGCGGCGCGGAAATGGCTTTCCGCGAAATTGGCCGGATTGGTGGCGACCAGCGGCAGGCCGCGGGCATAGGCCAGTTCGATCAACGCCTCTTCCGCGGCCTCTTCGACCGGATCGTTGCGGCGCGCGATTTCGATGTAGAGGCGATCGGGGAACAGCCCTTCCAGCCATTCGGCATAAGCCCGGGCGTGGTTCGCCTGCCCGGCGGCGTAAAGGCGGGCCAGGGCCCCTTCCCCCGCGCCGGTCAGCGCGATCAGGCTGTCGGTGTGCCCTTCCAGCCATGCGCGCAGGACGTGCGGCTCCTCGTGCAGCGGGCGGTCGAGATGGGCGCGGCTGACGAGATGGCACAAGTTGTCCCACCCGCGTTCGTCCTGCGCGAAAAGCGGCAGGTAATCGATCGGCCCGCCTTCGCTCCCGTCCTCGTTCCGGGCGACGCCGAGCAGCGTGCCGACAATCGGCTGGATGCCCTTGTCGCGGCAGCCCCCGGCAAAGGCGACCGTGCCGTAAAGCCCGTTGCGGTCGCAGATAGCGATTGCCGGAAAGCCGCGATCCTTGGCCAGTTGCGCGATCGCCTTGGGATCGATCGCCCCTTCGAGCATCGAATAGGAAGACAGGATCCGCAGGGGTACGAAAGGGGCGTAGGCCATGGACGGGAACCTAATGGCGATCTCGCGCGTCGTTCAAGCGGAACTCGCACGAGTTCTGGGGAAAAGGCGATCGACCTCGTCTTGTAAAATCCAGCGAATATGATCCTATTCGCCGAATTCGGAATGGGGGAACTGCAATGGACGAAAATACGACTTCCGACCCGCAATCCCGCGATCTGGTGGACCGCGCCAAGTCGATCATCATGAGGCCGGCCGAAGAATGGCCGAAAATCGCCGAAGAACCTGCAAGCATCGGCGACATTTTTGTCAAATACGCCGTTCCCCTGGCCGCTATCGGCCCGGTTTCCACACTGATCGGCAGCCAGATCTTCGGTTACGGCGCGTTCGGTTTTAGCTTCAAGCCCAGCTTCATGGGGGCACTTGGCGCCGCCGTGGTCAGCTATGTGGCGATGCTGGTCGGCCTGTTCGTCCTCATGCTGATCGCCAATTTCCTCGCCCCCAGGTTCGGCGGGGCGCAGGACAACACGCGGGCGTTCAAGCTGGTCGCCTACAGCATGACGGCCGGCTGGATCGCCGCCGTGTTCGGCCTCCTGCCGGCGCTCGGCATCCTGGCCGCGCTGGGCGGGCTATACGGCATCTACCTGTTCTACCTCGGTGCGCCGGCGCTGATGAGCGTGCCGAAGGACAAGGCGGCCGGATATACCGCCGTCACGATCGTCGCCGCGGTCGTGCTGTACCTCGTGGCCGGAGCCATCACGGGCGCGGCCGCCCACCTGTTCGGCCACAACCCCTATGACGAGATCGCCGACAGCGGCGAAATGTCCGGTACGGTCAATATCCCGGGCATCGGGTCGGTCGACATGGGCAAGGCGCAGAAGGCCGCCGAACGGGCGGAGAAGATGGCCAAGGGCGAAATCAAGCCGGTTTCGACCGAGCAATTGAAGACCCTGCTGCCTGCCTCCATCGGCAGCTATACCCGCACCGGCTTCGACAGCATGGCCGCAGGCGGGCTGAGCCATGCGTCGGCCACCTACGAAGACGGCGGCAACCGCTTCGACCTGCGCATTTCCGACACCAACGCGCTCGGCGCGCTGGGCGGCATGGGCGTCGCCATGGGCATGGAACAGAGCAGCGAGGACGCCGACGGTTACGAACGCACAGGGGTCGTCGACGGCCACATGCAGACCGAAAAGTGGAGCAAGTCGGGCAGCCGGGGACGATTCGGCATGATGGTGGGCGACCGCTTCATGATCGAGGCCGACGGCAGCGTGCCGAGCATCGACGTGCTCAAGCAGGCGGTCGCCACGGTCGACCGGTCGGCTCTGGAAAAGCTGACCGGCTGATCCGGCAGGCCTACAGCAGAAGTCTTAAAGCAAAGCCTCGATACCGGCCGCGAGCGCCTCCGGCTTGTCCGACGGGGCATAGCGGCGCACGACTTTGCCCGTGCGGTCGATCAGGAACTTGGTGAAGTTCCACTTGATCGCGCGGGTACCGAACAGACCGGGCGCTTGCGCCTTCAGCCAGGCGTAGAGCGGGATCGCCGCCTCGCCATTGACCTCGACCTTCTTCATCATGGGGAACGTCACATCGTATGTCAGCTTGCAGAAGCTGGCGATTTCTTCCGCATTGCCCGGTTCCTGCTTGCCGAACTGGTTGCAGGGAAAACCGATCACTTCGAACCCGCGTTCGCCATACGCGCGCTGCAACGCCTCCAGCCCCGCATATTGCGGAGTGAAGCCGCACTTGCTGGCGGTGTTGACGATGAGCAGGACCTTGCCCTGCTTTTCGGACAGGTCGAGCAGGCTGCCGTCCGGCCTTTCGACCGAAAAATCGGCGATCGAAGTCAAGCCGGACGCAGCCAAGCCGGAAACGCGCTCAAGCGGCGCGGCCGGGGAAATCCGGTCGCGAGGCCAGCGCCATGATCTCGATCAGTTCCAGGCGATGGTCGCCGGACTTCTCGATCACATAGTCGCCGCGTTCCTCTTCCGGCAGGCTGGCGACGAAGCGGACCAGCTCGGCCAGGGTGCCCTGGCGGACCGCCTTGAACGCCGAGAGCAACCCGCCGCCGTCGTCCTTCCTGTGCAGTTCGGAGTGGTCTCCCCACTCCACAGGGGCGGGCTGTTGGGGCGTGTCGGTCATTTTCGGCGTATTTCCCTTGTTACCTGTAGTGCCTTGTGGGCGATAGCGGGCCGATAATCAATGATACCGGCCATGGAAAGGGGGCTATTCGAGATGGCCTTCGTGCAGCCGGACCACGCGGTCCATCGCCATGGCCAGCCGTTCGTTGTGCGTGGCGACCAGCGCCGCGCTGCCTTCGCCCCGCACGAGGCGGAGGAACTGCTGCAGGACCTTGTCCGCCGTGGCCTCGTCGAGATTGCCGGTCGGCTCGTCCGCCAGCACCAGTTGCGGCCGGTTGGCCAAGGCGCGGGCGACGGCCACGCGCTGCTGCTCGCCGCCGGAAAGCTGGCTCGGACGATGGTCGAGCCGTTCGCCCAGGCCAAGCGCGCCAAGCAGCTCGCGCGCGCGGGTTTCGGCTTCCTCGCGGCTGCTGCCCGCCACCAGTTGCGGCAGGACGACGTTTTCCTCCGCCGAGAAGTCCGGCAGCAGGTGATGGAACTGATAGACGAAGCCCAGATAGTCCCGCCGCATCGCGGTGCGCTTGTCGCTCGTCAGCTTGGTCGCGTCGATTCCCGCGATCTCGATCTTGCCGCCAAAGCCGCCTTCGAGCAGGCCGATCGCTTGCAGCATGGTCGACTTGCCGGCCCCCGACGGACCTGGCAGGGCGACGATCTCGCCCGGCTGGATGGTCAGGTCCACGCCGCGCAGCACGTCGATCCGCACCCCGCCCTGTTCGAAGCTGCGGGTCAGCCCCGTCAGTCTGACCACCGGACTACTCATAGCGCAGCACCTGTACCGGATCGGTGCTCGCCGCCTTGAAGGCGGGATAGAGCGTTGCAAGGAAGCTGAAACCCAGCGCCATCAGGCAGATCACCGTCACTTCGACCGGGTCGGTGCGCGAAGGCAGCTCGGTCAGGAAGCGGATCGAAGGGTCCCACAGGTTCTGGCCAGTCACGATCTCGATCAGGTGGACGATCGGCTGGCGGAAATAGAGGAACACGAAGCCGAGGAGCAGCCCGGCAACCGTTCCCAGCGCGCCGATCACGAAACCGATCGTGACGAAGATCTTCATCAGGCTTTTCCGGGTCGCCCCCATGGTGCGCATGATCGCGATGTCGCGGGTCTTGGCGCGGACCAGCATGATGAGCGACGAAAGGATGTTGAACACCGCGACCAGCACGATGATCGAAAGGACGACGAACATCGCCACCCGTTCCACCGCCAGCGCTTCGAACAGGCTGGCGTTGATCGTCTTCCAGTCGGAAATCACCGCCTGCCCGGCCAGCTTCCGCGCCAGCGGGGCCATGATTTCGGAGACCGCATCGGGATCGCGGGTCTTCACTTCGATCATCCCGACCGAATCGCCGGTAAGCAGCAGGGTCTGGGCATCCTGCATCGGCATGACGACGAAGGCCTGGTCGTAATCGTAGACGCCGATCTCGAAGATCGCCGCGACGCGATAGGCGATTTCGCGCGGCACCGTGCCGAACGGGGTGGAACGGCCCTGCGGGTTGATGATGGTAATCGTGTCGCCCACCTGCGCGCCGAGGTTTTCGGCCAGCCGCGCGCCGATCGCGACATTGCCCGAACCCGGCGTCAGCACGGCGAGGCTGCCGTCGGTCTTCTGCGGTTCGAGCCGGCGGATGTCCTCCTGCGTGTTGCCGCGCACGAGGATCGCTTCCACCCGCCCGTTGAAGCTGGTCAGCAGGGGCTGTTCGATCAGCGGTGAAGCGCGGACCACACCGGGCGTCGCCCTCACTTCCTTCAGCACACCCTGCCAGTTTTCCAGCCGCCCGCCGTAGGCCTGGATGATGGCGTGGCCGTTGAGCCCGACGATCTTGTCCAGCAGTTCGCCGCGAAAACCGTTCATCACGCTCATCACGATAACCAGCGCGGCCACGCCGAGCATGACGGCCGCTAGGCTGATTCCCGCCACGAGGGCAATGAATGCCTCGCCGCGCCCAGGCAGCATGTATCGCTTGGCGATCGTCCGTTCGAAAGGGGAAAGGATCAAGCGGCGGGTCCCGTGAGACGCTGGTGAAGTGCCCGCGGATTTAGGGCCAGCGCGCGGCGGGCGCAAGCGATCTGCATCCCGCTGCCAACAGGCTGGCCGCGATTTGCCCGTCAACGGGCTGGACAGGCCCGCCCCCGCTGGGCATGGCCGTTCCACCGCACTTCACAATCAGGAGCTGGATTCGCCATGGACGAACAGGACCGCAAGACCGCTTTGCGCATGATCCCCTACGGCCTCTATGTCATGACTGCCGAGGGCAAGGGCGAAGCGCCCGCTGCCGCAACCGTCAACTGGGTGACGCAGACCAGCTTCAATCCGCCGCTGATCGCCGTGGGGGTCAAGACCGATTCCGGCGTCTATGCCGCCACCAAGTCCGCCGGGCATTTCGTGCTCAACATCCTCGGCAAGGGGCAGAAGGGCGCGGCCTTCACCTTCTTCAAACCCGCCGAACTCGAAGACGGGAAACTTTCGGGCGAAGAGATCGCCTGGGCCAAGAACGGCGCGCCGATCCTCAAGAGCGCACCTGCGGCGGTCGAATGCCAGCTGGTCGAAATCGTCGAAAAGGGCGACCACCACACCTTCATCGCCGAAGTCACCAACGTCCACGTCAACCGGCACCCCGAAGGCCGTCCGGACGAGGCCGTGCTGGAAATGAAGGACCTGGGCGAAAAGGTCTTCTACGGCGGCTGACGACATTGCCGGGGGACGACGGCCAGTCTGCAACTGGCCGTTGCCCTTGCATTCCATTACAATGAAGACCACATGCGCCGCGACGGGGCGCCACGGCCGGACGATTCTATGAACTTGACCCATCCCTTCCATGACGCGGACGGCGACAAGCTGCGCGAGGAATGCGGCATTTTCGGCATTATCAATTCGCCGGATTCCGCTGCCATCACCGCACTTGGCCTCCATGCCCTGCAACACCGCGGGCAGGAAGCTGCCGGCATCACCAGCGTCGACGGGCGGGATTTCCATTCCCGGCGTGGCATCGGCCAGGTGGCCGACAACTTTGCCAGCGCGGAAGCCATTCGCGAGCTGCCCGGCACGATGGCTGCCGGCCACGTCCGCTATTCGACGACCGGCGGCTCTAACCTGCGCAATGTCCAGCCGCTCCATGCCGATCTGGCCCATGGCGGCTTTGCCATCGCCCATAACGGCAATATTTCCAACGCCATGCACCTGCGCCAGGAACTGGTGCAGAAAGGCGCGATCTTTCAGTCCACTTCCGACACGGAAGTCATCATCCACCTGATCGCGACCAGCCGCTTTCCCAAGCTGCTGGACCGTTTCGTCGATGCGCTGCGCATGGTCGAAGGGGCCTATTCGCTGATCTGCATGACCCCCAAGCGCATGGTCGCCTGCCGCGACCCGCTGGGCATCCGCCCGCTGGTCATGGGCAAGCTGGGCGATGCGCATGTCTTCGCCAGCGAAACCGTGGCGCTGGACGTGGTCGGCGCGCAGTTCGTGCGCGAAGTCGAACCCGGCGAGATCGTCGAAGTGCGCACCGACGGCCGGATCACCAGCCACAGGCCCTTCGGCGATTCGGATCCGCGCCCCTGCATTTTCGAACACGTCTATTTCAGCCGCCCGGATTCGATCATGGGCGGGACTTCGGTCTACCAGGCCCGCCGCGAGATCGGCGTGGAACTGGCGAAGGAATCGCCGGTCGAGGCCGACCTCGTCGTGCCGGTGCCCGACAGCGGCGTGCCCGCCGCGATCGGCTACGCCCAGCAGTCCGGCATTCCTTTCGAACTCGGCATCATCCGTTCGCACTATGTCGGGCGGACCTTCATCCAGCCGTCCGACGGGCAGCGTCATTCGAGCGTGAAGCGCAAGCACAACGCCAACCGCGCCCTGGTGGAAGGCAAGAAGATCGTGCTGATCGACGATTCGATCGTGCGCGGCACCACCAGCCTCAAGATCGTGCAGATGATGCGCGAAGCGGGCGCGGCGGAAGTGCACATGCGCATCGCCAGCCCGCCGACCATGCATAGCTGCTTCTACGGCGTCGACACGCCGGAACGCTCCAAGCTGCTGGCGGCGCGAATGGATATCGAAGCGATGCGCGAATTCATCCAGGCCGACAGCCTCGCTTTCGTTTCGATCGACGGGCTGTACCGGGCCGTTGGCACCAAAGGGCGCAACGGCGGCTGCCCGCAATATTGCGATGCCTGCTTCACCGGCGATTACCCCACCACCCTGACCGACCTCAACGAACGCGAGGGTTCGGCCCAGCTTTCCCTGCCGGTCAACAAGGTCGCCTGATGGCCAAGCCTCTTGCGGGACAGATCGCGCTGGTCACCGGCGCGAGCCAGGGGATCGGTGCCGCCACGGCCAGGGCACTCGCCGCCGCCGGTGCCCATGTCATACTGACCGCGCGCGACGACCGCAGGCTGGAACAGGTCGAACAGGAAATCCACCAGGCAGGCGGCACGGCGACGATCGCACCGCTCGACCTTACCGAAAGCGACGGAATCGCCCGGCTCGCCAACGCGATCGCCAATCGCTGGGACCATCTCGACATCATGGTGCTGTCGGCCGCGCTCTTGCCGGAACTGACGCCGGTCACCCAGATCGACCAGAAGGCGTTTTCCAAGGCGCTGACTGTCAACCTGCTGGCCACGCAGGCACTGATCGCCGCGTTCGATCCACTGATGAAGCGCAGCGAAAATGCCCGCATCGTCGGGCTGACCAGCAGTGTGGGCCACAAGCCGCGGGCCTATTGGGGCGCATACGCGGCGACCAAGGCGGCCTTCGAAACCCTGCTCGAATGCCACGCGCAGGAAGTGGAGAAGATCTCCCACACACGGGTCGCCATCGTCGATCCGGGCGCTACCCGCACGGCCATGCGCGCCCGCGCCTATCCCGGCGAGGACCCGCAGACCGTCAAACTGCCGGAAACGGTCGCGGAACGGATCGTCGCGCTGGTGCAGGAACCTTTCGTGACCGGACATCGTGAACGGGTGGGCGATCCGCGTTAACCGTCCGGTCCAACGGGCGGTTAAGCAATTTCCCTCATAGTCGGCCCAGGTTGCAGGGCGATTCCGCAACCGGAATATCGACTATCCAAGGGATCGTAGCCATGACGCTCGAAACCAGACCGACCCGTTATGCGATCGCGGCGCAGGAAGATCGCTGCGCGCCGCGCGCCAAACTGGCCATACCCGCGCAGTTCCGCCAATCGGGCGGCCGCGCGTTCCAGACCGTGGTCCATGACCTGTCGCTGTCCGGCTTTTCCGCCACTGCCGTTAACCGCCTGCAGGCCGGCACGGTCTGCTGGCTGACGCTGCCAGGGCTCGAATCGCTCCAGGCCGAAGTCGTATGGTGGGACAGGAGCCTGTGCGGCTGCGCCTTCCAGAAACTGCTCAATCCGATCGTGTACGACAATATCGTCGCCCGTTATCGCGGCGACGGCGTGTACCGGAGCATCTGACCCCGGACGGCTTGGCGGGGGTTCAGCCCGCCTTCGCCAGCGTTACCTGGCTGACGGTGATTCCGCCGCCACGGAAACCGCCTTCGCAATACATCAGGTAGAAACGCCAGAGGCGCACGAAACGCCGGTCGAACCCCGGCGGCAGGCGCCCTTCTTCGGCCACCGCATCGAAACGTTCGCGCCACAGGCGCAGGGTTTCGGCGTAATCGAGGCCGAAATCGCGCTGGTCCTCCCAGGACAGGCCGCGTTCCTCCGCCAATTGCCGGAACTCGCTCTCGCGGATCAGCAGGCCGCCGGGGAAGATATAGGCCTGGATGAAATCGACGCTATTCGCATAGGCATCGAACAGTGAATCCTTCATCGCAATGTACTGGAGCGCCGCCCGCCCGCCAGGCTTGAGACAGCGGGCAAGGCAATCGAAATAGGCCGGCCAGTACTCGCGCCCCACCGCCTCGACCATCTCCACACTGACGATGGCGTCGAACTGCTCGGCAACGTCGCGATAGTCCTGCTTGCGGAAGTCGATCGACGGATCCTGGTGGTCCCGCGCCCAGGCCAGCTGTTCGTCGGACAGGCTGATCGCCGTGACCCGGGCCCCGCGCCCGGCAAGGTAATGCGCCAGGCTGCCCCAGCCGCAGCCGATTTCCAGCACGGTTCCGGGCGATCCCAGACGCTCGGCCAGCAAGTCCCACTTGCGGCGCTGCGCCTCCTCCAGGCTGCCGCCCCGGTCGAACACCGCGCTGGAATACGTCATGCTGGGATCGAGCCACGGCATGTAGAAATCGTTGCCGAGATCGTAATGGGCATGGATGTTGCGCCGCGCGCCCGCACGGCTGTTGCGGTTGGCCCCGTGGGCGATTCGCGCCGCCAGCCGCCACAGACCCTGCGCGCGGCCCGCATTGCCGAGCGCCTCGCCATTGGCCATGAACAAGGCGAAAAGCGGGACAGGATCGGGGCTGTCCCATTCCCCTTCTTCCCATGCGCGGTACCATCCGACCGAGCCGCTGGTGGCAAGCCGGGCCAGTGCACGCCAGCTCCTGAGATCGATTTCCGCTTCGAATCCGGGGGCCCTGCCGCCCAGTCTGCGTACCCGGCCGTCGGGCAGGCGCGCGAGGATGGAACCCTTTTCCAGTCCGGCATCCACCCGGTCGATCAGGCGGTGAAACCCGCTGTTCCACAGGCTCGCCAGCCGGCCCAGACCGCCACCGACCCGGTTGCCGCCGTCGAGCAAACCGCGGCCCCTCTCCATGCCCCGCGCATTCATGGCCGGGACTATGCCTCCCCGTCTCTCACGGAGCAAGATGGCGATCCGGTCAGGCCTTGCCCATTCTGACATGCCATGCAGCCAGGGCCCGTTCGCGCCCCTCGCGATGGCCGATCAAGGGGGCCGGGTAGTCCGCCGGACGGCAACCATGCCCTGCAGGATCGTGGATGGCGGGCGCGTCCAGCCCTGCCAGTTCGGGCACCCAGCGGCGGATATAGGCAGCCGCATCGAATTTCGCCGACTGGCCGAGCGGCGCCATGATCCGCACGAACATGTTCGCGTCCGCCCCGCTGCCCGCCACCCACTGCCAGTTGGCGCCGTTGCTGGCGTAATCGGCATCGACCAGCGTGTCCCAGAACCGGCGTTCGCCGTGGCGCCAGTCGATCAGCAGATGTTTGACGAGGAAACTGGCCGCGATCATCCGAACGCGGTTGTGCATCCAGCCGGTCGCCCACAATTGGCGCATGCCCGCATCGACAATGGGATAGCCGGTCCGCCCCTCCTTCCAGGCGGCGAAGTCGGCGGCGGCCTGCCGGTCTTGCCGCGGGTCGCGCCACGGAAAAGTACCGAATTCGGCGCGATAGGGCCGTTCCGGGTAGCGGGGGTACTGCCAGACGAGATTCTGCGCATAATCGCGCCACACCAGTTCGCGGCGGAAACTGTCGATCCCCTCACCCTCCTTGCCATCCACGGCGTGCCAGGCCTGTATCGGCGAAATCTCCCCGAAATGGAGATAGGGCGACAAGCGCGAGCAGCCATCGGCGGACGGAAGGTTGCGGGTGTCCTCGTAATCGGCCACCCGCCCGGCGAAATCCGCCAGTTGCGCCCCGGCGGCCCGTTCACCGCACTCCCACGTCGCACGCA
>JAQVEQ010000079.1 GCA_028697875.1 Novosphingobium sp.
GTCATTCTCGAACTGCTCGGCGCAATATTCGACAGCGATCCCGGCGCGTTTGCAGATATATTCGTAGTAGGCGCTCTCATCGGCATCCTGAAAACGCCCCCACCGGCTGACATCATAGACCAGCACCATGGTGAAATCGGTAGTGCCGGCCTGGACGTCATCGATCAGCTGTTTGAGGGCGTCCCGGCCATCGATCCTGAGGCCGCTCTTCCCCGCATCGGCATAGGTGCGGACGATTTCGATCCCACGCGCGGCAGCGTAGTGACGAATTGCGTCGGCCTGGTTCTCGGTCGAGTATTTCTGATGGTCGGTCGACATGCGGACATATTCCGCGGCGCGAATGGGCGGACCTCCTTCTCCTTTCAGGTCAGGCTCAAGATCTCTCCATCCCGGCAACTTTGCCGCCTCCGATCCTTACAGTTCAAACACCTCAAATTGGTCGCGGATTTTCGGGTGCTGTCGCGATTCGCCGCGCTCGTCCCGCTGGGACTATAGCTACCAAGGAGAGGAAAGATGTTGCCGAAAAAGGGCAAGAAGTTGCACCTCGACGAGGAGGATGTGGCTTTTGCCATGATGATAGCCGAAGCTCTGGATACGGATCTGGGGCGGACTCATCAGGGCGTGAAAACCGCTATGCGCTGGACCGGTGCGAGCGAGCGGAGCGTCAAGCATTGGTTCGCCGGATCGTATGCGCCGCGAGGACGCCACCTAGTGGCGCTGATGCGCAATTCCAACCCGGTGTTGACCCGGATCCTGGTCGCGGCGGGGCGGCGCGATGTGTTGCTCGCCCTTGAGGTAGCCACGCTTCGGTCCAGGCTTGAGGCCATGCTCGCGCTCCTCGATCAGTTCTCGATCGACGGCGCGCATGATCCGGCCCGGCGGGAAGTATAATTCCCGGCAGGCTGGAGCAAGCATCCCGGCCAACGCATGAAGAGCGGAGATAAATTCCCGTTATTGGTTTACGGGAATTCCGTTGGCATATCGGCACAAATTGGGGCTTTGCGGGCCTCCGTGTCGGGCATCTGTTGCTGAAAACAGCCGATTTCCCGTTAAATTCCCGTCAAAACGGGAAAGGCGCACCAGAGAGCGGTTCGCAGGTGACTGGCTCCACCGCCACCTTCCACCAGACAGCTCGAACCTGACGCTTCCCGCATGGGGAAGACCTGCGCGATCGGCGCTAGAGGCTGTAGAAATCCGGGAAGCGGCGCAGCAGTTCGGCGATCTCGTTGTCCGAGATGTTGAACTCGAACCCTTCCTCGTCGCCGCGGCGGCGGTAGCCGTAGATGTTGGTCCATTCCCAGCCCGGCGCGCCATTGGCGGGGAAGACCGCCCAGGTGACATGGCACAGGGCCGAATCCGGCGACACGGGCACGACTTCGCAGCCGGTCATGCGGATGTCGGAGCCGACCCCGGTCCGTTCGAAGCACGCGATCTGGTCGGTGCAGGCCGCGTCGGCCGTCGCCCGGTCGGCGAACGTGTGCACCTGGCCGAGCGTGAACGAGGTGTAGGGAAACAGGTAATGCCCGGCGATGGCGCGGCCATCCTTGTCGAGCATCGCCCGGTCATAGCTGCGGCACAGCGCCTCCGGCCCTTCGATCATCCTTGTCTCCACCACGTAGCCTGTTCGTTATCGGCATGTGATGGCCCACATTGATGACGGCCGCAACTCGCGCCGCCCGTCCCCCCGTGGTGCGACCCGAAGGGGCTCAGCCGACGCCTTCGGCCATGGCCTTGCGGATCGCATCCGGCGCGGCGGGATCGTCGATCGTCGGCGGCGTCGCGAAATCCTCGCCATTGGCAATCTTGCGCAGGAGGTTGCGCAGGATCTTGCCCGAACGCGTCTTGGGCAATTGCGGGACGACGAAAGCCGTCTTGAGCGCGGCGACCGCCCCCAGATCGGCCCTGACGGCCGCGATCACGCGGGCGGCCAGCGTTGCATCGTCCTCCGCCCCGGCGCGCGGGACCACGAAGGCGATGGGGATCATGCCCTTCAGCGCGTCGTCGGCGCCGATCACCGCGCATTCAGCCACGCCGTCCTGCTGGGCGACGATCTGTTCCATCTGCCCGGTCGACAGGCGGTGCCCGGCGACATTGATGATGTCGTCGGTGCGGCCCATGATGTGGAGGAAGCCTTCCTCGTCGAAATGGCCGGCGTCGCCCGTTTCGTAATAGCCGGGGAAAGCGGCGAAGTTCTTCTCGTACCCGGCCTTGTTGTTCCACAGCGTGCGTAGCGCGCCCGGCGGCAACGGCGCCTTGATGACCACCGCCCCGCTGTGCCCGGCGGGCACCGGCTTGCCGTCTTCGTCGAGCACCGCGAAGTCGTAGCCCGGCACCGGGAACCCAGCGCTGCCGCGCTTGCGCCTGAGATCGCCCAGCGCGAAGCAGGTGGCGATGGCGGGCCAGCCGAGCTCGGTCTGCCACCAATGGTCGATCACCGGCAGGCCGGACTTGTCTTCCAGCCAGGCGATCGTGTCGGGATCGGCGCGTTCCCCGGCCAGGAAGATTGCCCGCAAGTCCCCCGTGCCGATGTCGGCCAGAAACCTGGCATCCGGGTCTTCCTTGCGCACGGCGCGGATCGCGGTGGGCGCGGTGAAGAAGATCTTGACCCCATGCCGCACGATCGTCCGCCAGAAGGTCCCCGGATCGGGCGTGCCGACCGGCTTGCCTTCGAACAGCACGGTCGTCGCCCCGACCAGCAGCGGGGCATAGACGATATAGGAATGGCCCACGACCCAGCCCACATCGGACGCCGCCCAGAACACGTCGCCCGCGCCGATGCCGTAGATGTTCGCCATCGACCAGGCGAGCGCCACGGCATGGCCGCCGTGCTCGCGCACCACGCCCTTGGGCGTGCCGGTCGTGCCGGAGGTATAGAGGATGTAGAGCGGATCGGCCGAAGCGACGGGCACGGAGGCCGGCGCGGGATCGCCGGCCGTGGCGGCGCGCAACGCCATCCAGTCGAGGTCGCGCCCTTCGCGCAAGTCCGCCGTCAGCCGGTCGCGCTGGAACAGCACCACCTTGTCGATCTGGTGACGGGCCAGTTCCAGCGCCTCGTCGACCATCGGCTTGTAAGCGATGGTCTTGGCCCCTTCGATGCCGCAACTGGCGGTCAGCAGCACCTTGGGCGCCGCATCGTCGATGCGCTTGGCCAGTTCGTGCGGGGCGAACCCGCCGAACACCACCGAATGAATCGCCCCCAGCCGGGCACAGGCGAGCATGGCGAAGACCGTTTCGGGGATCATCGGCATGTAGACGATGACCCGGTCGCCCTTGCCGACGCCGAGCGAGGCCAGCATCGCCGCGACCCTGCCAACCTCGCCAAGCAGTTCGGCGTATGTGTAGCTGCGAACTGTTCCGGTGACCGGGCTGTCGTAGATGAGCGCCGCCGTATCGCCGCGCCCTTCCGCGACATGGCGGTCCACGCAGTTGTGGCAGGTGTTGAGCATGCCGCCGGGGAACCACCCTTGCTCCTCGTCGCAGGCCCGCCCGGGCACGGTGGACCATGCCACCGCGCCTGCGGCCTTCGACCAGAAGCCTTCCGGATCGCCGATGCTCTCCTGCCACGCCTGCGTGTATCCTTCGCTCATCGTATTCCTCTCAGGCGAACGTCTTGGACAGGACGACCAGCATCGGGTCGTCGTCGAAATCCTGCGGGGTAAAGCCCTTCTCGCGTTCGAGTTCGATCGCGGCATGGTTGTCGCGGCTTTCGATCGCGATCACCCGGCGGACGCCCCGGCGCTGCGCCTCCTGGCCGAGGAAATCGAGCAGCGCCCAGCCCACGCCCTTGTTCTTGTAATCGCTGCGGATCGAAACGGCGATTTCCCCGGTATCGAGCTGGTTGTCGCAGGCGAGCAGCGCGGAAGCGACGAGTTCCCCGTTTGCCTTGTCGAAAGCGAGGAAGCTCTCGCTGGTGAAATGGTCGGCATGAGTCAGCGGTTCGAGCTGTTCGTGGCTGACATGCTCGCCCGCAGTGAAGAAGCGGAAGCGGCGATCCTCGTCGCTGACCTGATCGAACAGGCCGGTCAGCGCCGCTTCGTCCGCCTCGGTGGCGGGGCGGACATCCAGCGCGATACCGGAACGGGTGGCAAGTTGGGTATGGGAAGTCATCGTGCACTCCAGTCTTGGCCTGTCGGGGCCGGGGCGGCGGCGGCGGTTCCATGGCTGCCCGGAACGCGTCGCGCCTTGTCATGAATCAAGGGACGGTTCCGGCCGACTTCCACCGGCCGGGGTTGCGCTGCGGGCCGGTCGGGCCCCGGACCGCAGCGGTCCACCCCTAAAGCTTTCCTGTATCCCATTTGTGACGGCCTTTCATACCGGGGGGAAGGCCGCGCGCAGACCCATGCCATCGTTCAAGCCGTTGTTCAGAAACTGTACTTGGCCGAAACCTGGACCTTCTGCAGGTTGCCGCTCTCCCCGGCTTCGTTCTCCCTTTCGGCATACATGTATTCGATGCCCAGATCGAGCTTGGGCACCGGCGAGTATATGACATTCGCCAGCGCGTTCCAGACCGTATCGGTCGGGCTGGTCCCGGTCAGCGAAATGGGGTTGTCCGCCTTGAAATAGCTGCCGGCCACGGTGGAGCGCATCTTGGCGTTCCAGACATGGCGGAAGGCCGCGAAACCGGAATAGGTAGCGATGGCGCGGAGATCGCCGCTCGCATCCACGGCCGCATCGTTGACGATATTGGCGCCCATGTAGCGGCCGAGCCCCTTGCCCGCCGTCGCCATGAAACGGAAATCGTCCCTGGCGCCGACCGGCACCTTGCCCGAAACGCTGACGCCGTAACCCATCGCGCTGTCGGTCCCGAGACCGAAATCGTCGTTGGACACCTTCAGCTGGCGCAAAATTCCGGCGACGGTGAAATACTTCGAATCGTAGCGTGCCACGATATCGGGCATGCCGTCGTCGCCCGCCACGACCCGGCTGCCAGCGGAATTGGTGACCGTGGTTTCCGGCTGTTCGACCGCGACCGAGATACCGCTCTTGCTCTTGTAGCGGATCATCGGCTGGCGGACGAAGACCGTGCCCGGCATCGTGCCGACGAAATCGAGGCTGTCGGGCAATGCGCCGACATTCTGGAAAGTCGACCACGCCTGGCCGAACAGCCAGCCGTCGTAAGTCAGGAAAGCCTGGCGCATGCGCGGCGTGTAACTGTTGGAAACCCGCTCGTCCCCGCCGTCGGTGACCATAAAGTCCATTTCCAGATGAGTGCCCAGGTTATGGCTCCCGACCGGAGTCTGGGTCGTGAAGATGATCCGGCTCTGCCGCGCGCTGAAATCGGTGTCCCAGCCCGAAGCCTTGCCCCCGACCGGAATCGTGCCGGGGAGCAGGAAGTCGCGCGTGATGGAATTGCCGGCCAGCTGGCCGCCGCTGGTCCGCTGGCTGATCGCGTCGAGCTTCACGTAGCCGCCGATCTTCACTGTCGTATCGCCGATGCGGAAGCCGTTGCGGTCGTTCTTCTCGACGGCCGCCACCCGTTGCTCGATCGCCTGCTGCTGGGCCGCGACCGCACGCGTTTCGGACACGGCGGCGCGCATCTCGGCGACGGCGGCGGCAGTTTCGGCGGACGGCGCTTGCGAATCCATCCGCGCCTGCAGCGCGGCGACCATCGCTTCCAGCCGGTCGAGACGGCTCTCGATCGAACTCCCGGACCGCGCACTCTCGGCATGGGCCGCCACGGGCGCCAGAGCGCTTGCCGCCAGCAACGTTGCAGCCAGACGGCCATGCCATCCGGCATTCTTCGAAAAAACGGACATGAAACCCCTCCCCATCTTGCGTGGTTAGGGCTACAAATTCGCAATTCGCGGAGCCGGCCTCTATCGGCAATAGGTCTGTCAGACTTAGGTCTATAAGACCTTTGTCGAAATGAACCGGTCCCCCATGTTGCCTTATGGTTGGCGCAAAGCCATGCGCCCTTGGCCGGTGGTTCGCCTGCCGGAGCCACCGAAATGAAACGGGAGAGATCATGCAGGATACCATCGAGCACCCAGCCGATATCGTGCCGGTGCCGGCCGGTGCCAGGAACGGCGCGAGCTGTACGCTCGAGCAGTACCAGGAGATGTACCGGCGCAGTGTCGAGGATTCCGACAATTTCTGGGCCGAGCAGGCCGCGCGCCTCGACTGGTTCAAGACGCCTGGCCGAATCGCCGAATGGAGCTACGACCCGGTCGACATCAAGTGGTTCGCCGACGGGCAGCTCAACATCTGCCACAATGCGCTGGACCGCCATGTCGCGGCGGGCAAGGGCGATGTCACCGCGCTGATCTTCGAGCCCGACGATCCCAATGGCCAGGTCCGCACGCTGACTTACGCGCAACTGCTCGCCGAAACGATCCGCATGGCCAACACGCTCAGGAAGATGGGCGTGCAGAAGGGCGACCGCGTCACGATCTACATGCCGATGATCCCCGAAGGCGCGATGGCGATGCTCGCCTGCGCCCGGATCGGCGCGATCCATTCGGTGGTGTTCGGCGGCTTCTCGCCCGACGCCATCGCCGGCCGCATCGAGGATTGCCAGAGCGACTGGGTGATCTGCTCCGACGAAGGGCTGCGCGGATCGAAGAAGGTCCCGCTCAAGGCCAATGTCGATGCCGCGCTGGAAAAGGTCCCGGTCAAGTCCGTGCTGGTCGTGCGCCACACCGGCGCCGACGTGGCGATGAAGGACGGCCGCGACCACTGGTATCACGAACTGAGCGCCGACGTGGCGGCCGAATGCCTGTGCGAAGTGATGAACGCGGAAGACCCGCTGTTCATCCTCTACACCTCCGGTTCCACCGGCAAGCCCAAAGGCGTGCTGCACACCACCGGCGGCTATGCGGTCTGGACCGAAACGACTTTCCGCTACGTCTTCGACTACCGCCCCGGCGAGATCTACTGGTGCACCGCCGACATCGGCTGGGTCACGGGGCACAGCTACATCGTCTATGGCCCGCTGCAGAACGGCGCGACCGCGCTGATGTTCGAAGGCGTGCCCAACTACCCCGATCACGACCGCTTCTGGCAGGTCGTGGACAAGCACAAGGTCAACATCTTCTACACCGCGCCGACCGCGATCCGCGCCCTGATGCGCGAAGGCAACGAATACGTAACGAAGCACGACCTGTCGTCGCTGCGGCTGCTCGGCTCGGTCGGCGAACCGATCAATCCGGAAGCCTGGCGCTGGTACCAGGAAACCGTCGGCCACGGGAAAATCCCGGTGGTCGATACCTGGTGGCAGACCGAAACCGGCGGGATCATGATCACCACCCTGCCCGGCGCGCACGACATGAAGCCGGGCAGCGCCGGCCGCCCGTTCTTCGGCGTCTGCCCGCAGCTGGTCGACAATGACGGCAAGATCCTGGCCGACGAGAACACCGGCGGCGCGGCCGAAGGCAACTTGTGCATCACCCGCAGCTGGCCGGGCCAGGCACGCACGGTCTACGGCGATCACGACCGTTTCGTGCAGACCTATTTCAGCCACTACAAGGGCAAGTACTTCACCGGCGACGGCTGCCGCCGCGACGCCGGCGGCTATTACTGGATCACCGGCCGCGTCGACGACGTGATCAACGTGTCCGGCCACCGCATGGGCACGGCCGAAGTGGAAAGCGCGCTGGTGCTGCACGAGATGGTCGCCGAAGCGGCGGTCGTCGGCTACCCCCACGACATCAAGGGACAGGGCATCTACTGCTACGTCACGCTCAATGTCGGCGTGGACGCGAACGACGATCTCGCGGCGGAACTGCGCAAATGGGTGCGCACCGAAATCGGCCCGATCGCCACGCCGGATCACCTGCACTTCACGCCGGGCCTGCCCAAGACCCGGTCGGGCAAGATCATGCGCCGTATCCTGCGCAAGATCGCGGAGAACGATTTCGGTTCCCTGGGCGACACCTCGACGCTGGCCGATCCCTCGCTGGTCGACGGGTTGATCGAAGGGCGGCTCAACCGCTGATCCCATGGCGGGCCGGATCGTCATCGCCGACGACCACCCGCTGATGCGGGCGGCGGTGCGCGCGTCGGTCGAGAAGCTCTGGCCCGGCAGGGAAATCGTCGAAGTGGCCGATGCCGCTTCGGCCCGGCGCGAGGCGGAAGCCGGCGATGTCGAACTGCTGTCGCTCGACCTCCACATGGCCGACAGCGCGGGCTTGCAGACCCTGCTCGACCTGCGGCGCGATTTTCCCGCCATGCCGGTAGTGGTCGTCTCGGCCAGCGACGAGCCGCGCATCCGGCGGGGCGTCAAGGAACTGGGCGCCGCCGCGTTCATTCCCAAGACCGCGCCGCTGCCGCAAATGCGCGAGGCGCTGGCCGCCGTGCGACAGGGCGACGTGTGGTTCCCCCAAGACGAAGGCGCAGCAGAGGAAGACACCGCCGCCAGCGACGACATCGCCCGGCTCGCCCGCCTGACCCCTGCGCAACGACGGATCCTGTCCCACGTCGCGCAAGGCCTGCTCAACAAGCAGATCGCACACGAAATGCAGATCAGCGAAGCGACCGTGAAAGCGCACATGACAGCGATCTTCCGCCGGCTGGGCGTGGTCAACCGGACCCAGGCCGTACTGATCGCCAAGCAACTCGACGCGGCGGCTCCGCCGGTTGCGGAAAGCTAGCGCTTCAACCGCGCCGAGACGAAATCGATAAAGACGCGCAGCTTGGGCAGGATATGCGTCCGGCTGGGATAATGGAGATAGAGTCCGTCCGACGTCGGCGTATGATCGGGCAACACCACTTCGAGCTGCCCCTGCGCAATCCTGTCGGCGACAAGCCGTTCGGCGGTAAAGAACAGCCCCAGCCCCTTGCACGCCGCCGTGATGCACAGGCCGATGTCGTTGGCCACCACGCGTCCCGTGACGCTGACTGTCACCGGACGGCCGTCTTCGATGAACACCCACTTGGTCCCGCTTTCGCCGCGTGCGAACATCCGGATGCAACTGTGATCGCGAAGATCGGCCAAAACTCGCGGACGGCCATGGTGCTCCAGGTAATCCGGGCTTGCGACGACGACGAAGCGGATCGGGTCCGTCAGGCGCAGGCCGACAGTGTCGTTATCGAGCATTTCGCCCAGATGCACCCCCGCGTCGTATCCTTCCTCGATCAGATTGCCCGGGATGTCCGAGGTGACGATCTCCAGGTCGATCCTCGGATAGGCCTCGCAAAATTCGGCCAGCACCGGTTCGATCAGGATGGGAATCACATCCTTCGGCATGTTCAGCCGCAAGAGGCCGGCAGGCTCGCCCAGATTGCGCGTTTCGTCGAAGGCCGCCGCAAGCTCCGCCAGTGCCGGGCCGCTGCGCCGGAGGAAAATCTCCCCCGCCTCGGTCAGTCCGACGCTGCGCGTCGTGCGGACGAGCAGGGGCACTCCGGCCCGCTCTTCCAGCGCCTTGACCTGCTGGCTGACGGCCGAAGGCGAGACGCCCAGATCCTTGGCCGCCGCGCGAAAGCTGCGCCGTTCCGCCACTCTCACGAAGGCATCCACCCCGTCGAGCATCTGACGCGTTATTATGAAGTCCTGCTTCACACCTTAAACCGATTAATGCGGATTATAGTTATAATGATCCTGCGGTATTGGTCCTGTCAACAGATGAGAAAGGACTACCCCATGAACACCTATTTCGCAGCTCCGCTGGCGTTCGCCGCTTCGTCGATCACCGTGATCCTGAGCATCGCGCTGCTCGGCGCCTGAGACACCGCCCAACCGCAAAGGGGGGCAAAACTCCCCCGCGCCCCCTTCGCCTTATCCCGCCAGCGCGTTCACGAGTGCGCGCAGCGCGGCGGGCGCCGGGGGCTTGATCATCCGCTTGGCGGCGATCCTTTCCGCCGCCGCCTTGGTTTCTTCCGTGTCTTCCGCCGTCAGGAGGATCGTCGGCGGGCACCCGCCCCAGCGTTCGCACAGCATCGCCCCCGCCTTGTCGCCTGTCAGGCCATCCTCCAGCCGGTAATCGAGAATCATCAGGCCCGGCGGATCGGCAAGGTCGACGTCCCGCGGATCGCGCGCGGTGACCACATCGAACCCCCAACGCGACAGTAGCGCGCCGATCGCTTCCAGCCCGTCGCGGTCGTCGTCGATACACAGCACCTGCGTCTTGCGCGCTTCGGCGGCGCCGGCCCTGCTCCGCTCGGGGGCTTGCGCCTCCCGTCCCGCTTCCGCCACCGGCAAGCGGAAGGAAAAGCAGCTCCCGCGGCCTTCCTCCGACCAGACGGCGACCTCCGTCCCGAGCAGGGCCGCGATCCGCCGGACGATGGCCAAGCCCAGCCCCAGCCCTTCCTCGTCGCGCGCGTCGCCCAGCCGGGTGAACTCGTCGAAGATCCTTTCGCGCTCCGCCGCCGGGATGCCCCGCCCCCGGTCGGCAACCAGCACTTCCACTTCCCGGCCGCGCCGCTTCGCCCCGACCAGGATCTTGCCGCTGTCCGAATAGCGCACGGCATTGGTGACGAGGTTCTGCAAGACCGAAATGAACAGCCCGCGGTCGGTTTCGAGCCACAGGCCGCACGGCTGGACGACCAGCTGCAACCCCTTGTTCGCCGCCTGCACCTCGAATTCGTTGGCCACTTCGGCAAAGGCCTGGTCGAGCGGGAAGCGCACGGCCTGGGCCTGGAGCTTCCCGCCATCGAGCCGCGAAATGTCGAGCAGCGCGCGCAGAAGCCGGTCGGCGGTTTCGATCGACCGGTCGATCTGCCCCAGCAGCGCATGTTCCGACCGGCGATGTTCCGGCGTTTCCTCTCCCTCCAGTTCCTCGCGCAGGGCGCTGGCGAACAGCCGCGCGGCATTCATCGGCTGGACCAGGTCGTGGCTGGCCGCCGCAAGGAAGCGGGTCTTCGACTGCGTGGCCGCTTCGAGCGCGCGGTTGGCCTCGACCAGCTGCTGCGTACGTTCCTTCACCTTGGCTTCCAGCGCCTGTTCGGCAAGGCGGTCGGCCGTGACGTCGGTATAAGTCGTGACATAGCCGCCATTGGGCGCCGCCTTGCCCAGCACGCGCAGGATGCGCCCGTCGGACAGGGTCCGTTCGGTGCTGTGCCGCCGGCCCGCACGCAGATGGTCGAGCCGCTTGACGACCTCGTGTTCGATGGCCTCTTCCGGCACGCCGAGCGCGCGCATGTTGAAGCGCAGGAGATCCGCGACCGGACGCCCGACCTCGATCAGTTCGGGCGGATAGCCGAACATCTCGACATAGCGGTGGTTCCACGCCACCAGCCGCTGCTCGCCATCGACCACCGAAATCCCCTGGTCGATATTCTCGATCGCGATCTGCAACAGCCCAGCCCCGAATTGCAGGCGCTGGGAGGTTTCGTCGAACATGGCGACGACCTGTTCGAGCGAGACCGGATCGCCTTCCAGCGTCGACTGGATCAGGGCCCGTGCCGAAGAGCTGCCGATGATCGAGCTAATCATCCGTTCGCTGGTGTCGAGCAGTTCGTCGTCCACCGGGTCCGTATCCGCATACCGCCGTCCGGTCTTGAGCCGCAGGCGGTTAAGCGCCTCGCGCGAGTGTTCCTGGCCGACGAACTGTTCGAGCAGCAAGCGGAAATCGGCGACACGCGTCTGGGTGACGAGCCGCGACTGGCCGAGATCGGGGATGCCGCGTTCGATGAAGGCCATGGCCTGCACCCGGTCCTGCAAGTTGGGCTCGACCGCGAGCGAGAAGACGACGAACAGCAGGACGTTGAAAGTCAGGCTCAGCACCGTGCCCGAAACCAGCGGGTCGGAACCGACGACCAGCGGCACCATGTCCGGCCCGAAGACCGGCATGCCCAGCAGCAGGAGCCACAAGCCGAACCCGCCGATCAGGCCCGCGATCATCCCCACCCGGTTGGCCTTGCGCCAGGTAAAACCCAGGAACAGCCCCGGCGCGAATTGCGCCGCCCCGGCAAAGGCGATCTCGCCCAATCCGGCCAGCGTCGCCTCGCTGCCGATCGCACGGAAATAGAGGTAGGCCAGCGCGAGCAGGCCGACCACGGTCCCGCGGCGGATGTTGATGAGCGCCTGACCGACCAGTTCCGGTTCGCCCCGGCGGCGGAACTGGTCGCGGAAGAAGACGGGAACGATCAGGTCGTTGGTAATCATGCCCGACAGGGCGATACTGGTGACGATAATCATGCCGGTCGACGCGGAAAAACCGCCGATGAAGGCAAGGATCGCCAGCCAGTGCGCCTCGAAAGCCAGCGGCAAGTCGATCATCAGCATATCGGCGGGCGAATCCGGCGGCAGCAGGACACGGCCCGCCACGATGACCGGCAGCACCGCGGCGCAGATCAGCGCGAGATAGACGGGAAACAGCCAGCGCATCGAGCCGGAAAGCCGGTCTTCCGTCGCCTCGACCACCAGCATGTGGAACTGGCGCGGCAGGCACAGCACGGCCATCGCGCCGAGCAGGGTCAGGACGACGAAGCGCCCGTTGAACTGGGCAAGGGTGAAACTGCCCGACACGATCCGCTCCACCTCTA
>JAQVEQ010000080.1 GCA_028697875.1 Novosphingobium sp.
AACACCATCGAAAAAATCACCACGGCCAGAACGATCTGCCGTTGATAGTCGGTCATGATTTCCGGTGCGGTGATGGCGGAAGGAAGGAATGGTCGCGGCCGGGTCGCGGTGCGTCTGGATGATGCAGGCGTCGGGGTAAACTTCGAACAGCTCTTCGATCCAGGCCATGTGGGTGGGATATTTGAGCACCCAGCGGCGCTTGGTGTCGTGGGGGTATTGGATCAGTTTCAATGCGTTTCGATGCCAGCGATAGGCGGGAGCCATGGACTGGGCATCGAACCACGCCCAGTAGCTGGGCAGGTCGCAAAGGTATCCATAGCCGTCGTCCATCAGCAGATGCTTGAACAGGAAACGGCATTCGTCGGCGCTATCGGCGGAAATGTCGTGTTGGGCCCGCAGGTCGGGGTTGGCCTCGTACTGCCGGCGCAGGGCATCCGCGACGGTCATGTAATCGGGGTCGGATTCCCATTGGGCCCTGGGCGGCCGCGATTTCGGGTAGAGCCCGAGCCAGTGTTCCAGGACCTGGCAGTCTGGATTGGCCTGGATCATGTTGTGCAGGGTCGTCGTTCCCGTGCGCGGAAAACCGAGGATGAAAACCGGTTTTTCGATATTTTCCTCCAGCGCCTGCGGGGCCCTTTTCAAGCCTTCGATAACGCGCAGCCGGCCGGCAAGGTCGCCGATCAGTTCGCCGCGGATCGCCGGTTCGCCAATTTCGGAGAGCTGCGCCTCTTCGTTGTAGGCCTTGACCAGGATCGCAAGAGGCTCTTCGAATTCGGTGCTGCCGAAATCGGACAGGCCGCTCGTCGCCACGGCCGCTTCCTTGATTTCCTCGACGGTGAACATGCCGTTTGATCCCTATTGCCCGTATTGCTGTTTGTAGATCGCATCGAAGGCGTCCCGGAACCGGACCTTGCAGGGGCCGGTGATGGATCGCCGGAGCGTCGCATCGAGGACGCTGCCAGGCGGCGTTCCGGGCGTGGGGACGAATTCGACCTGCGCCGGTTTTCCCGACAGCTGGGCCGCGCGCTCGATCCACCCGTGGCGGGTCGCGATATCGTCGCCGCACCAGTTGACGGTCAGTGCAGGCACGCTTGCCGCGTCGAACATCGCCTCGATCTGGTCGCACATGTCGTCGCGGTGGATGACATTGGCCGGGTAGGGATCGGCAAAACTGCGGATCGCTTGTTCGTTCACAACGGCTGCCGCATCCATGAAGGGCATGCCGTAGACCGGCCCATAGACGATGTTGAGGCGCACGATGGTGGTCGGAATGTTGAAGCCCTTGGCGCAAAAGCGGGCCACCGCTTCCAGGCTGGCTTTCGAAATCGGGCTCGTGGGCGCCCACGGCGGAAAGGTCCGGCCGATGTCGTCGGTTTCCTTGAAGGGGTAATATCCGTCCTTGTCGTTGATCGAATAGATCGACCCCGAGGAGAACACGACGGCGGCCTCCGCCCTGGCGCAATGTTGCATGACCCGGCCGGCGCTTACGCCGTTGACTTCGATGGCCCGGTCGAATTCGCCGGGCCCCAGGCGGGTATGGGCGCACAGGAGAAGGTGGGTGAAGTCCTGCGGCAAGGCGGAAAGGTCGCCATCGGCCAGGTCGATGGCCCGGGTCGTGATGCCTTTCGCCTCAAGCCTGCGCCTGGCCCCGGCATCGGTGAAGCGGGACACCCCCCAGACCTCGTTGTGCTGTGCAAGGAATTCCGCGACGGGCATCGGTGCCATGCCAGTGACGCCTGTCACCAGAATCTTCTTGTCTTTCAGCATCCTCTGTCCACCCGTCGCTTGGCCGCCTGTCGCGCGGCCTTTCCCGTTGGCGTGGGCATAACGCACATCGTGCGCCAAAACTTTGCGTCGAGCGCATCAGTTATGATGCTGGGTGCGGCGGTTTCAGGCGGCCCTTAGTCCGTTTGAAAGTTGATCGGCCGGGGCGCTTCCGCTCTGTCCGCCGCATGGCGGCTTGGCGCATTCGCAAAGGGTGCGTGGCGGAATGGCCGGCGAGGGGAGACGATCTTGACTACTTTTCCGACGGGGATTCCGGCGCAATGCGATGTCCTGGTGGTCGGCAGCGGGGCAGGGGGCATGCTGGCGGCGAACCGTGCGGCCGACCTCGGCCTCGACGCGATCGTCATCGAGAAGGCCGACCTCTACGGGGGGACATCCGCTCTTTCGGGCGGGGGGATCTGGATTCCCTGCAATCGCGACATCAAGCAGAACGATACGCCGGAACAGGCCCTCGCCTACTTGCAGGCATGCACGAAGGAGCATGTGCCCGAGGCCCGGCTGCGCGCCTATGTCGATGCGGCCCCGCGGATGATGGACTATCTGCACGAAGAGGTCGCCGTGCCATGCCGTTCCGCACCGGCCTATGCCGATTACATGCAGGACCTGCCCGGCGCGAGCCTCGGCGGGCGGACGATGTTTCCCCGCTTGCTCGATGCCAAGGACCTGGGGGAGGAATTCTTCCGCTTGCGCCAGCCGCTGAGTGCCGGGCGGCTGTTCGGCCGGATCAACATCTCGATCGAGCAAGGGGGAATCCTGGCGGCAAGGGAGAAGGGCTGGCGCAGGCTGTTTCTCAAGCTGCTCGCCGATTACTGGCTGGATTTGCCCTGGCGCCGCAAGACCAGGCGCGACCGGCGGCTGGGGATGGGCAACGCCCTTGCCGGCGGGCTTCGCCTCGGCCTCAAGCGGCGCGGGGTTCCGCTCCTGCTCGGTACGCGGCTGGTGCGTTTCGTGGTTGAAGACGGCCGGGTCGCCGGGGCCGTGGTGTCGCGCGACGGGAACGAATATCGCATCATGGCCCGCGCCGGGGTCGTCGCTGCCGCGGGCGGTTTCGAACAGAACCAGAAGCTGCGCGAGCAATTCCTGCCTGTCCCGACCCGCGCGAACTGGAGCGTCACCCCGGCGCATCAGAACTATGGCGATGCCCATCTGGCCGGGGCCGGGATCGGGGCCGGGATCGCCATGACGCAGTATGCCTGGTGGTGCCCGACCGTCCGGATACCCGCGCGCAACACCCCCAATGTGGACATCCGCGCCGGCCTGTTTTCCGAACGGTGTCTCCCCCATTCGATCTGCGTCAATCGCCTGGGCGACCGTTTCGCCAACGAGGCGATGTCCTACCACGAGTTCGGCTTCCGGATGATGGAGGACAACGGGAAGACTTCCGCCAATCTCCCGTGCTGGATGATCTTCGATGCCCAGTACCGGGCCAAGTCGCAGATCGGGGGGATACTGCCTTCGCCGGTGATGCCCGACAGCAGCCTGCCCGTCGAATGGTGGGACCGGGTTCTCTATCGCGCCGCAAGCGTGGCGGAACTGGCGCGCAAGACCGGCATTCCCGAAGACAGGCTCGCCGCCACGATCGGGCGCTTCAACGGGTTTGCGCGGACCGGCGTGGACGAGGATTTCGAACGCGGCAAGTCGGCCTACGATTCCGTCTATTGCGACAAGAAGCACAAGCCCAATCCAACGCTGGGCGCGCTCAGCCAGGGGCCCTTCTATGCCATCAGCGTCGATCTCGGCGACATCGGCACGATGGGCGGGCTGCTGGCCGACGAACATGCGCGGGTCATCGGGGAAGACGGCGCGCCGATCGCGGGCCTCTATGCCATCGGCAATTGCGCAAGTCCGGTGACCGGCGGGGCCTATCCGGGCGCTGGCGCGACCTTGGGCGCCGCGCTGACCTTCGGTTTCGTGGCCGCCAATCACATCGCGTCCACGCATGTCCGGTGACCGGCAAGGGCGGCCCATAGTCTGTTCGGACGTTGCCGGGAGAAACGCGTGCGTGCCACCAACGCGGGTAAACAGACACTGGGAGATGGCCAAGTGAACGTGAACGTTTCAGACTTCTACCAGCTTCGTGCCGAACCGGTTTCGAAACGGCTGGCGCGCGGCTGGCATTGCCTCGGGCCGGTACGGAATTTCGACGATGGCGAGCCGCACCTGGTCGAAGCGTTCAATACCAAGCTGGTCGTGTTCCGCGGCGAGAGCGGCGAGATCGCGGCGCTGGACAATTTCTGTCCCCACCTTGGCGCATCGCTTGCGGAAGGCAGGGTGCGCGGCGATTCCGTCGCTTGTCCGTTCCATGACTGGCGCTGGGGCCCTGATGGGCGCTGTACCGCCATTCCCTATGCCAAGCGCATTCCGCCGCGCGCGAAGACCCGCAGCTGGACGCTCACGGTTGTCGATCAGGTGCTCTATATCTGGCACGATCCCGAAGGGAATCCGCCGTCTCCCGAACTGGCGCTGCCGGGGATCGAAGGGTTCGAAACGGACTTCACCGGCTGGGATCACAGCGTGCATCGCATCAAGACGAACACGCGCGAGCTTGTCGACAACATGGTCGACGTGGCCCACTTCTTCTATGTCCATGGCGAAGGCGTCAGTGCCGGCGCGCAATATTTCGCGAATGTCTTCGAAGGGCACACGGCCTGGCAGTTCATGGAAATGGGCGAGCAGGAGATGTCGGGTTACGACAAACTGAAACCCGGCTTCCCGCTCGAAAAGATCGACGGCAGCCGCAGCGAAAGCGCCTACTTCGGACCGGCTTACCTGAAATCGCGCGTCATCAGCAACTGGGGCGGCCTGCTTTCGGAACGTTACATCATCCTGGGGCAGCTGCCGGTGAACGAAAACGAGTTCGACCTGCACATGCTGATAACGGTGCACAAGACGCCCGGCCTGTCGGAAGCCGAGCAAAAGGCGCGGGCCGACCAGGAAGCGCAATGGATGCGCGACGGCACCTTGCAGGACGTGCACATCTGGAAGACGAAGACCCGGATCGACAACCCGCTGCTCTGCGACGGCGACGGGCCGATCTATCAGTTGCGCCGCTGGTACGAGCAGTTCTTCGTCGATGCCGCGGACATCAAGCCTGAAATGGTCGAACGCTTCGAATGCGTGACGGATACCGGTTATGCGATGAAAGTGTGGGAAGGCCAGGCGGCCGAACGCATTGCGGAGCTGGAAGCGATAGGGGCCGTAGTCCCCGGCGCCCACCGTCGATGACGCGCGGCCTTCACGCCTGATCTTGCCGAAAACGGCGGCGTTCAGCCCGGCTGCCTGCCATGGCGCCGGGCTGCTGCCCCCCCGGGTTACAGGAAGAGATCCCTGTTTTCCTGGCCCAGCATGACGCCGCCCCAGTTCCGGCCGAAAGCCGCAAACTGGTTTGCCGCGTGCTGCCGGCCCGTCGTCAGGTCCGCAAGGATCTTGTTGAACGGGTTCTTGTTGTAGACCCCCGCTCCGCCGATTGCCTGATACAGGCGCGTGGCCGCGCACAACGTGCGTTCGGGCGGCAGGCTGGCCTGGAACCGGTATTTCGTTCGCAGTTCGATCGGCGGGGTTTCGTGCCGTTCGCCGAATTCCCAGAGGTGGTCGAAATTGCGGTGCAGCACCAACCGCAGTTCATCGACCTCGTTCTGCGCCTCCGCCAGGGCAAGGGCGAGGGCGGGGTCTTCCGTCGCCCTGGTCCCCATCACGTTGATCCGCGTCTCGGCGACTTCCTTCACCGCATCGATGAAGTGCTGCAAGGCGCCGATCGATGCAGTCGAAACGGCGCGAATGAAGACCTGTCCATAGGGCAGGCGGTACAGAGTCCCGCCGTTCACTTTCAGGCCGGGTTTCTGCAGCAGGAATGCGTCGATGCCCCGGTGCGTGCGGTGTTTGGGGACGAATACGTCGTTGACGACGATATCGTTGCTGCCGGTTGCGCGCAGGCCGCTGGTGTCCCAGGTGTCCACGATCTCGTAATCTTCGCGCGGTATCAGGAAGGTCCGGCCATCCGGCGGGAAACTGTCCCCTTCGGGGTGCGCGACCTTGCCGCCGAGGAACACCCAGTCGCAATGTTCCGAGCCGCTGGAATAGCCCCAGCGCCCGCTGAAACGGAAGCCCCCTTCCACGGGAATCGCCGTTCCCGTCGGCATGTAGGAGGACGATACGAGGACGCTGTCGTCGGCACTCCAGACGTCTCTGGCCGCCTGGTCGTCGAACACGCCCATCTGCCAGGCGTGGACGGCAACCACGCCGTAGACCCAGCCGGCGGACATGTCGCCTTCGGCCAGGGCCGCGATGATGTCGCAATAGACGTTGGGAGACATCTCGTAGCCTCCCCAGCGCCTGGGTTGCAGCACGCGGAACAGCCCGGCCTGCTGCATCTCGTGGATGCTCTCGGCCGCCAGCCGTCTGTTCGCGTGTCCGGCCGCCGCGCGCGAACGCAATGCGGGGATCATCGCTCGCGCCCGGGCGACCAGTTCGCCGGGCGAAGGGAGCGTCCGGGTCTGTGTATCGTTGGCGGCAGTGCTCATGCAGGTCTCCACTCAGGAAGCTTTGTTATTCGCGCCATGGCCGGAACGGCTGGCGCCTGTTCATGGCTGGTCGAAAGTGATGCGGACTTTCGCGCTGGCTGGCCGTGCCTGGCAGGACAGTATCCATCCCTCGGCGATTTCCTCGGCCCCCAGCACCGCGTCCTCGTCCATGGCCACCTCGCCTTCCACGACCTTGCAGGCGCAGGCCCCGCACTTGCCTTCGCGGCAGGAGAAGGGCGCTGCCAGACCTTGGCCGAGCAGCACGTCAAGCAGGAACTGGTTACTTGGCCATGTCATCGCATGGGTTTCGCCGTCGAGTTCGACCGCGAGGTCGGACGCCGGCCCCAGGGCGGTGTCCGGTTCGGGCACGTGATGCCGTCCGGGATCGCCCGTGAGCGAGACGAATTTTTCGACCTTGATGCGATGCCGGTCGACGCCAAGCCCGGCGAGGGCTTCGACTCCGCAATTCATGAAGGCGTCCGGTCCGCACAGCAGGGCCTCATAATCGGTATAGGGTTCCACGATCCCCGCCAGCTGTTCGCGGCCGGGCAGCCCCTGCACGCTTTCCAGCCAGTGATAGACGATCAGGCGGCCCGGATGGGCGCGTGCGAGGCGATCCAGTTCGCCGCGGAAGATGACGGACTGTTCGTTGCGGTTCGCATAGACCAGCACGATGCGCTGCGAGCCTTCCCGAAGCGCGGCCTTGATGATCGACATCATCGGGGTGATGCCACTGCCACCGGCCAGCAGGAGGAGGCCGGAGTCGAGCCGCGTGGGGGTGAACAGGCCGGCAGGCGGCATGGCGTAAAGCAGGTCGCCGGGCTGCACGGCGTCGCACAACCAGTTCGACACGACACCGCCCTGGACGCGCTTGACGGTGATTTTCATTTTCCCGTCCACACCCGGTGCGGAGGCAAGCGAATAGCAGCGCGCAATCGCACCATCGGGAGAGGGGATGCGCAAGGTCAGGAACTGGCCCGGCTTGTAGGCGAATTCACTGCCGATCCCGGGCTGATCGAGAACGATCGACCTGGCGTCTGCCGTTTCCTCGATCACCTCGGCCACGCGAAGCTGGCGGTAGGGAGAGTTTTCTTCGGACGGCGCGGGCGAAATCATCGGGTTGTTCTGCGTTTCATGTAGCATCGAGACATATGCACCGGGCCGGCGCGGCCGGCGCAACTTCTATACGGACTAGTCGCCGGGAAACTGCCGGGCCGGCACGCAATCCGATACGCGGATGGGCCCGATACGCGGATGGGCGCGCGATGCTTGACGGTGCCAAGGGGGCTTCCTAGGTTTCGCGAGTGCTCGACCGCCCCTGTCCAGACAGGGCGGCAGGCAAGGTGGAGAGGTTATTCCCGGAAACCGGGCGAAGAACTGACGGCATGAGCGCGACGAAGCGGATATCTTCGGAAGACGTCCTTCTGGGCATCTATCAGGCGGCCCTGGAGGATCGTCCCTGGCTGGGGATTCTGGGGCTGCTTGCCGGGTTCTTCGATCTGTCCAGCGCCAGTGCCACGGTCCCCTGGGGGGAGGGGCAGGCCTCGTGCTACCTCGTTTCCCGCCCCGGCGGCGGGTTGCCGCGCTTGCGCAAGTATCCGCTGGAGGGGCCGGCAGCGGGTTCCTCCCGCACCGCTGCCGGGCCATGTGGCGCGACGCGACATCATGCGATGCGCGCAGACTGCCTCGCCCAGGATGGCCTCGTGTGCCGTCTCGCGCTCCATCGCCGCAAGGGCCAGCCGCCTTTTACAGAGGACGACAGGGCGGCGCTCGGCGTGTTCCTGCCGCATATCGAAAGCGCGCTGGAACTCGCCGCCGATGTGGCCAGGAGGGATATGGAGCGCCTGCTCTACGAATTTGCGTTGGACCAGATGGGGATCGGCGTGCTTTTCCTGAACGAGGAAGGGAAACTCCTCCATGCGAGCGAGGTGGTGCGTGCCCTGCTGGATGCGGAAGAGGGTATCCGGCTGATCAACGGCCGGGTCGAAGGGTGTTTCGCTGCGGATACGCGAAACCTCCGCCGTTTGATCGACATGGCGAGGAAAGAGCCGGAAAAGATATTCGGCGGCGCCGTTTCAAGGCGATCGGATGGACGCAGTATCGGGATCATGACGCGCACGGTTCCGGCCAAGGCCGGGGTCTGCAGCAAGACGCAACCGGCAATGGCCGTGTTCCTGCGGGACACGTATTCGCGCACGTCGATGGATTCCGGGGAACTTTCGCAATTCTTCGGCTTTACCGCAGCCGAGGCCCGGCTGTCGGTGGAACTCGCCAGCGGCAGGAGCCTCGACGAGGCCGCCCACGCGCTGGGGATCAGGCGCAACACCGCGCGCGCCCATCTCCGTTCGATCTTCTCCAAGGCGAATGTCAGCAGGCAGACGGAACTGGTCCGCCTGCTGATAATGTGACCCGGTTCCGTCCGGCAGGGCCGATGAACCAGGGAAACACCCTCGATCCCATCCAGGCGCAGGACGGTTCGCTGAACGGGCCGGGTAGCGATGCCGTGGTCCTGGCGCTGTACCGGACGGTGCGGGATACGCATCCGTGGCGTCAGGTGCTGGGCTTGCTGGTCCGGTTTTTCGGGCTTTCGAGCGCGGCCGCGATCCGCAGTGGCGGGACGGGCTGGCTGGTTCGCGCGGGCGCGGGCGATGCGCTGCTGTCGCGCGAATGCGATTGGGCAGTGGCGGGCTCCGCTCACGGCACGGACGGGAAAGAGCGGCACCACGTTCTGACTGCCGCGCTCGCCATGCCCGATGGCGCTGCCGCATCGCTTCATCTGCATCGCGGCAGGAACGATCCCGCTTTTACGGATGAAGAGGAGGAACAGCTCGAACGCTTCCTGCCGCATATCGCCGGCGCCTTGAACATCGCGGGCAAGATCGCGCGGCGGGATGCCAAGCGCCTGCTTTACGAGACGACGCTCGACCATGCCCGGATCGGTGCGATTTTCCTGAACGATGCTGGGGAAATGCTGAATGCCAATGGCGTCGCCTTGTCGCTCCTGGCCGAGGAGGACGGCCTTCGCCTGGTCGACGGCAAGCTCGCGGGGTGCCGTGAAGCCGATACGGCCGTCATTGCCGGCCTGCTGGAAAAAGCGCGGGAAGAGCAGGAGCAGGTCTTTGCCGCAACCCTGTCGCGGCCCCCGGGCAAGCGGGATTTGCCCATCATGGCGCGCGCCATGCCGGAAGCGGCCAGAGTCGAGGGCAATGGCCATCCGACAGTGACGATGTTCGTGCGCGATGCCTTCTCGCGCACGACCATGAAAACCGAAGAACTGTCGCAGTTCTTCGGTTTTACGGCCGCCGAGGCGCGTCTTTCCATCGAGCTTGCCAACGGCTTGAGCCTGAACGAGGCGGCTGCCGCGCTGGGGATCAGGCGCAACACCGCACGGGCCTATTTGCGTTCGATCTTTTCCAAGACGGGGGTCGGCAGGCAGACCGAACTCATGCGCTTGCTCATCATTTGAGAGCCGGGGCAAGCGTGGAAATGGCGTGGGCGGGACGGCGGATTGATCCGGCTCAAGACCGGCCGTCCGGGCTGTGTTAATGTCATGCGGCTAATGCTGTGAGGGACTGACTCGATCTTGCAGGAGTGTTTTCATGGCCATTTCCTTTGGTCCGGCGATCTCGCTGGATAAACTGTGCTTCATCGTGTCGCTTGCCCGCGAATTCGAAATCGAGGGCGATGGCGCCGAGCCGGAAACGGATTCCGGTATCGACGAGGAGGAGCGCCTTGCCACGCTGGAAGGCGGCAGGCCCGATACGATCGATGAGGAACTCAGGACTTTCATCGACGAGCTGGACGAGGACGAACAGATCGATCTCGTCGCGCTTGTCTGGCTGGGGCGGGACGAGGGCGAGCGTTCCGACTGGCCGTCCGTGCGCTCGCAGGCGATAGAAGCGCATAACGACCGGACGGCGGATTACCTGATGGGGATACCCCTGTTGCCGGGCTTCCTGGAAGACGGAATGAATGCCTTCGGTCTGTCCTGCGAGACGTAAGCGTGAAGAGAAACCGGATCGGCCCGTTCGGCGGCCGGTCCGTCAAGTCATGTTGCAATGTAAATAAATGATTTCTCTAAGGGATTTCCCTTAGGTCGTAAAAACCAATGTACAATGAGTGGCGGGCAAAGAGGAGAGTGCCGCAACACGGGCATGTATAAAGACCCGAGCGCACTGGGAGTCCTGCAAGGACATCGATTGCTGGACCAGTTGGAGGATGCTCCATGAGCCACGCACTGATTATCGAAGACAACATGATTGTCGGCCGTGCGATCCAGTCGCGCCTGGAGGCGCTTGGCTTCCGCTCCTTCGACCATAGCTGGACCGAGGAACAGGCTGTCGAAGCGGCAAGCTGCCGCAAACCCGACCTGCTGGTCGTGGGCGACACGCTCGAGATCGGATCGCGCATGAGCGCCGCGCGCCGTATTTCCGCACATGGGAGCATCCCGGTCCTGATAGTCACGGCGGATCCCTTCCGCGTGCACCAGTTGCGACCCGATGAAATGTCGTTCGGCCGTTCCTTCTTTCTCAACGAGATCGAAGAGGCCGTGCGATTGATCGGTGTTGCCGCGTGACCGGGCCTTCCGCCTGCTGAAGATATTTTTTACCAGGAATATTCCCCGACACAGATATTCAGGTTATACTTAATTCGGCGATCCGGAAAGCTGCCAGAACATGGAGTAAGCATGTATCGTCCAGCCTTTGTGCCGATCCATCCTGACGCCATCGAAAGACCGGCCGGTCATGGCGAAGCGCTTTTTCGCGAAGGCGATCCTTGTGATTACGTCTTCGAATTGTGCGGTGGAATCGCCCGGGGGGTCAGTTTCATGGCCAGCGGCGAACGGCAGATCAGCGCGTTCTTCTTTCCCGGCGACCAGATCGGGTTGCCGGTGGCCGAAAGCTACCGCTTCACCGCCGAGGCAGTGACCGACGTCCGCTATGTCTGCCATTCGCGTGCGCGATGGCACGAAAGTCTCGTGCGCAGCTGGCGCGAGGAAGGGCGCCTCCTGCCCTCGATCTGTGCCGAGCAGGATCCGATCTTCAGGCGCGGGATCATCATCGGCCGCCACGGTCTGCTGGTCCGGCTGTGCGCCTTTTTCATATCCGTGATCGACCGGTTGCCGGAAGAAGACGGCATGATCGTCTACCCCCTCTCGCAAGTCGATGTTGCCGCCTATCTCGCAACCTCGCCCGAGTCCGTTTGCCGTGGCCTGCGCCAGCTTCGCGAGATGCGCGTCATTGCGGCGCCCGAGCGGGAAAGGATGGTGGTACTCGACCGCGCGCGGCTCGAAGCGATCGCCAGTGGTGCGCATTCCTAGCCAGCGGGCCCGCCTTTCCGGCATCGGTGCGCTGGCCGGTATGCTGTTGGCATTGGCCGGGTGCGACGGCGATGCGCAGGAGGAACGTCAGGCCATGATTCTTACCATACCCGCATTTGCCGGAATCGCGCGGATGCCTGCCCGTTTCACTTGCGATGGTGCCGACCGTTCCCCGGGGCTGGAATGGTCCGATCCGCCTGCCGGAACGCGCAGTTTCGCGCTTATCGTCGACGATCCCGATGCGCCGGGCGGCGTTTTCCGCCATTGGGGGGCGTACGATATCGATTCCTCCGCAAAGGGGCTCGATGAAGGCGCGGGGAACGCGGCGGGCGCGCCGTTCCGCCAGGCGCAGAACGATTTCGGCGTCCGGGGCTACAAGGGGCCTTGCCCTCCACGCGGACACGGCGTGCACAGGTATCGCTTCACGCTGCTCGCGCTCGACATTGCGCCTCTCCCGGCAGGCCCGGCGCTCAAGGTCGGCGATCTCGAGAAGGCTGCCGAGGGGCACGTCCTCGCCCGGGCGACAGCCGGGGGCGCCTATGCGCGTGACTGAGCGGTTGCCGGTGCGCAGTGGCCGTTCCGGCCAGCTCGAACCGGGCGTGCCGGCGGATATTCTGTCCGCCGTTTGCCACAGCACCGCAACCATCGCGCAATAGCGAGCGGGACCGAAGGGCTTCCTCCCGGCTGCAACGGCGTTCCGTCGCACCGCGATCGGGGCCCTCCCTGTCGCGGCCCTGCCGCCTG
>JAQVEQ010000304.1 GCA_028697875.1 Novosphingobium sp.
GCTGGCCCATGCCGACCGGATCGTGCGTGGCGGCGGTATGGCGCCGCTGCTCGATGCGGTGGACGCGGTGCATGTCATCAGTTCGCTGGCCGGGTTCGAGGCGCTGCTGCGCGGGCGCGAGGTGACCTGCCATGGCACCCCGTTCTACGCGGGCTGGGGCCTTACGCGCGATCTGGGCGCGGTGCCCGCCCGCCGCACCCGCACGCTGACCCTCGATGCGCTGGTGGCGGGCGTGCTGATCGGCTATCCGCGCTATCTCGATCCCGTGACCGGTCTGCCCTGCCCGCCCGAAGTGCTGGTTTCGCGCATGGCTTCTGCAAAAGCCGCCAACCGCCTTCGGTGGATTGTCCCGCTGCGCCGCTGGCAGGGGCGGCTTATGAAAGCCCTGCGATGACCGTCATCCTCGATATCTCGCGCCTGATCTCGCGGCTGCGTTATTCCACCCCTTCGGGCGTCGACCGGGTGGAGATGGCCTATGCGCGCGGGCTGCTGGCGCGGTACGGGCCGGATGGCGAAAATACGCTTGCCTTCGCGGCTGTGCACCCCACGGGCCGTTACGGCCGTGTCCCGCACAAGGCTGCGCTGGCCTATCTCGACGAACTGGAGCGCCGCTGGGCGAACGAAGCCGACGCCCCGCGCCAGCGCGCGCTGGCCTCGGTGCTGCCGCGACTGGCCGCGCTGCTGCCGACGGGGCGTGGCGTGGGGTCAGGCAAGGGTGCGGTCTATGTCCAGGCCTCGCCCCATCACCTGACGAACGCGGCGAAAGTCCACCGCATCCTCGTGCGCGAGAGGGCCAGGTTCCTGTGCCTGGTGCATGACCTGATCCCCATCGAGTTTCCCGAATATGCCCGCCCCTCCGGCGCGGCGCTGCACCGGCGGCGGATGGAGACGGTGGCTTCGGCTTGCGCCACCAGCGGAGGCGCGGCCGTGGTCAATTCCGCCGCGACTGGCCGCGCGTTGCAGCCCTGGCTGGCGCCGGGCACGCCGATCCACGTCGCCCTGCTGGGCACTGAGACGCTGCCCCCCGTCGCCGCCGAGCCATCGGAACGACCCTATTTCGTGTGCCTGGGCACGATCGAGCCGCGCAAGAACCACCTGATACTGCTCAATTTGTGGCGGCACCTTGCCGCAACGCTGCCGCAGGAGCGCATCCCGCGTCTGATCGTGATCGGTCGCCGGGGCTGGGAGAACGAGCAGGTCTTCGACATGCTGGAGCGCTGCCCCGCGCTCGTCGGCCATGTCGAGGAGCTGGGCGGCTGCCCCGACGTGCGGCTTTCGGCGCTGCTGCGCGGCGCCCGCGCGCTGGTGATGCCATCCTTCGCGGAAGGTTACGGGATGCCGGTAGCCGAGGCGCTTTCGGTCGGCACCCCGGTCATCTGCAGCGACCTGCCCGCGCTGCGCGAAGTGGGCGGCGCTGCGCCTGACTACCTCGATCCGCTCGACGGCCCGGGCTGGAAGGCGGCGGTGCTCGACCACGCAGAAGGCGGTCCGCTCCACGCAGACCAAATGGCGCGCCTGCCCCGCTGGCACAACCCGAGCTGGAGCGAACACATGGCCATCGTTGCAGGCGCGATCGCGTGCCTGCAGGGGCAGCGAGCGTGGGCAGGTAGGAGAGGGATTGGTCGGTCGGCGGCAGGATAGGAGGTACGGTGTTCGTCGTATTACATCGCCGATGCGAAAGTCCCGTCGATATGCAAGGGCCGATCAGGGGCGTAAGGCAGCCCCCTCCCCTTCAGGCCGGTTTCGGTCCCCGCGCGCGTGCCTCGCACTCGATCGCTGTCCTGATGTCCTTCACAAAGCGCGAATGGCGCACTGCCTTCAGGAACGCCTCCTGGATCAGATTGCCGCGCCAGCGGCAGGGGCGCTTGATCTGGATGAGCAGGATGGTGCGATCGTCCCCGCTCTCGTTCCAGACTTCATGGTTGAACATGTCGTCGAACAGGAACGACTGGCCGTCCTGCCAGTGCATGACGTGGAGCTGCTCGCCCTCCTCGATGTGCATGCGGCACTTCTCGCGCTCCCTGGGTGCCTTGAGCGCAAGATGATAAGTCAGCATGCCCTTGGTCATGCCCCAGTGGCGCGGGATATGGCCGCCTGCCTCCATCACCGAGAAGTTGGCCGTCACCAGCCCCGGTACCTTCTCGATCAGCGCGGCGGTGACCGGCGCACGCGCCGCGTTCGAGGGCATGCGGTAGCCGTAGCCCTTGAGGAAGAAAGCGCGCCAGCGCCGGTCGGCGGCGATGCGGCCGTGGTCGAACGAGATATCCCCCAGCGAGGGGATGTCCTGCGCCCGGATGCGCACGGCTTCGTCGCGGATCGCCTCCCAGTGGCGCTCCAGCTCGGCGATCCAGGGGAAGAACGCCTTGTCCTGCACGGCAGCGTCGGGGATCAGCGAGTTACGCATGATGACCGCGTCGATCCTCGGGCGCAGTTCCTTGCCGATCTGGAACAGCGACTTACCCAGGAAGGGGACTTTCCAGCCGCGCGAATTGAGGGTCTGCTGCCACTTGTTCACGAAAAGTGGGCCTTATCCCTCTTCGCGTTTCAGCGAGCGGATGCGCGATCCGAACACGCGGTCCCAGAACAGCGCGGAGATGGCGAAGTTGCCGCCCTCGTTGACGTAGTGGTGGCGCATGTGGTGGCGCTTGAACAGGCCGCCGATGCGGCCGCGCATGGGCCACTGGTGGCAGGTGTAATGCACTAGGTCGTAGATCACGTAACCGCTCATGAAGCCGAGCAGCCCCCAGGTTCCGGGCGCGCCCAGCAGCGCCAGACATGCCGCCCAGACCAGCAATCCTACCGGCACGCTGACGATGAGCGGCATCAGACCGCGCATCGGATCGTTCGGACTGGCTTGGTGGTTGCCGTGGATCAGGAAGACCAG
>JAQVEQ010000305.1 GCA_028697875.1 Novosphingobium sp.
GAAAGCTCGCTGATTTTCAAGCGGCGGATACCTTCCGCCGTAAGTTTCGGTTCGATATCGTTCAGCAGGCAGGCGTACTGCTCCGCAACCATCTCGTGCGCGGCCTGGCTGATGGCGGAGAGCTGCCTGGCCGGGATGAGTCCCGACGCATCGGGTGTGCTGTCCTTCTGCCGGCACAACTGCTGCAACCCTCCCACGCGCACCATGAAAAATTCGTCCAGGTTGGAGCCGGTGATCGCCAGGAACTTCAGCCGCTCCAGCAGCGGGAGCTGCACATCGAGCGCTTCTTCCAGCACGCGCCGGTTAAAGGCGAGCCAGCTCAATTCGCGATTGATGAACACCGGCGCGTTGCTCATGCAGGATCGCCTCCTGCCGGTATGCGCGCTTCCTGCAAAACGACCGACATGCCGTACATCTCCTCGAACAGTCCGCCTTTTTCCTTCAACGCAAGCCGCTCGATCGTGAGGTCCTCCACGTTGCCTACAATGATGACGAACCGGTCCGCTTCCTTCTGGAAGGAAAGGTCCGTGGCCTGCTGCACATGATTGCGATCCAGCGCGTCGGCGACCCGAAGCAGCGCGGACATCTTGGAAACGGCGATGCGGTCGTCGCGCGAAAGAGCCATGTATTCCTCGTGCGTAGGCTTGGGTGCGGCGCGACGATGGTAGCGCGCGGTGAGCGCGATGATCGCCATATCCTCGCGCGTCAGCCCGAAAAGATCGCTGTGAAGGATCAGGTACATCGAATGCTTGTGATGGCTGCGCGAGCTGATAAAGCCGCCGATCTCGTGCAGCAGCGCGGCGATTTCAAGAAGCACGCGATGACGATCGCTGAGTTGGTGTTCCGGTTTCAGCGCGTCATACAGCTTCAGGCATACATCGGCCACGTGGCGGTTGTGCTTGCGGTCGGCGTTATATTTATCAGCCAGCGCTTGTGCCGAATAGACGACCTGCCCGGCGAATTCCGGTGTCCAATAGCCGCGCAGCGCCATTTCCTGCAGGACTCCGTCGCGCAGGCTTGCGCGCGGGACCATGAGACGGTCCACCTTGAATGCTCGCGCCAGCTGCACGTCAACCAGCAGCGCGGGCACGGCCGTTTCGGCTTCCTGGTAGGTGATATGATACTTGCTGACGAGCTTTTCGACGGTCATGGGCAGCAGTTTTTCGACGAAAGCCCCGAGCGCTTTATAATCAATGCGCGCCGCCGGTCCTTCCTGACCTTCAGGACAGAGTTGCGCCGCGGCAAAGCGGGCATCGCCCGACATCGCCACGATGGTTGAGATGCCCGCGGCGGGGACGTTGCGGACGATCTGCTCCACCATGCGCTGGATATGCTGTCCGAGGATCGTGCGGACCCGTTCGGTGGGAGCGCGATGTGTTTCGAGTGTTTGCCTCATGCGAAGGGATCCGAGACGGTAGGAGTTGGAAAACGTCACGTGTCCGTTTTCCAGCAGCAGGAGTTCCGTGCTGCCGCCGCCTACGTCCACAACGAGTGCGCCGCCGGATTTCAGTTCCGGTTCCGTGCGTACAAGGTTCTGGACGGCCATGAACGTCAGGCGGCTTTCTTCCGCCTCGTCAATGGCGCGTACGTTGATGCCGGTTGCGACGTACAGGCGGTCGAGAAACGTATCGCGATTCTCCGCCTCGCGCACCGAACTGGTTGCGACGGCCCGAATGCGATCGGGATCCGTGATCCCGTATTCCTGGAGGACTTGGCGAAACCCCTTCAGTACTTTTACGCATTCGCGGATAGTGGCCTGAGATATCGTGCCCTGTGTAAAAGTGTCTTTTCCGAGCGGCACACCCTGGCGCAACGATTCGATGGTGCGGATGCTGCCGTCCGATGAAATCTCGGCAAGGTCCATGCGGATGGCCGTCGCACCGATATCAATAGCTGCGGCGAGCCACTCGCTGGCCGTCGCCGGCTTCGCGGGCGTGCCCGGTGTCTTGACGGATTCCGACATGCTGCATCCTCACTTCCCATTTGCCGCGGCCTGCTCGGCCAGCGCGGCAGCCCCCATGACCGTTGCATCGTCTCCGAGTTGCGCAGGCACGACCTTGAGCGCCTTGCTGAACGTTTTCATGGCACGCTCATCTATGGCGTCGCGAACCAATCCGACGTAGAGGTCGGTCATGGCTTCGACCAATCCGCCGCCGAGCACCACGACATCGGGCGCCAGCAGGTTCACGGCGCCGGCGATGGCGACACCCATGGCCCAGGCCGCATTGCGCACGATTTTTTCGACCGGCTTGTCGCCCGCCTTGATCGCCCGCGCGAGCGCGCCACTATTGATGGAAGACAAGTCTGTGCCGGCCTCCTGCAGCAGGTTCGGCGCTTCGCCGCGAAAGGCTGCCATCGCTGCGTCGGCTGAGATGGCGAGGCGGCTGGCGACTGTTTCAAGGCATCCGCGCTGACCGCATCCGCAGAGCCTTCCATCCGCTTGCACCTGGATATGGCCGATCTCCATGCAGGAACTGACCTTGCCGCGGAGCAGCTTGCCTTCGTAGACGCAGCCGCCGCCGATTCCCGTGCCGGGAAATACACCCAGTGCGCAGCGCGCCTTCTGTGCCGCCCCGAAGCGGTATTCGCCGAACAGGCCGGCATCCACGTCGTTTGCAATCACCGTGCGGCACTTGAAGGATTTTTCCATCGCTTCCTTGAGCGCGACATTCTTCCACCCGAGGTTCGGCGCCGCGAGGATGATGCCCTGGTCGAGGTCGAGCGGGCCCGGACAACCGATCCCGATTCCCCCGAGCTGTTTTTCATTAATGGCTGCTTCGGCAAGCGCTTCGTGAATGGCGGATTCCATTCGATCCAGCACCTGGCCGGCGCCGTTTTGTGCCTTGGTCTTGCACCGTTTCGAGGCGAGGATCTTAAAC
>JAQVEQ010000081.1 GCA_028697875.1 Novosphingobium sp.
CATCACATCCTGGGGCTGGAGCAGGTCCCAAGGGTTTGGCTGTTCGCCAATTAAAGTGGTACGTGAGCTGGGTTCAGAACGTCGCGAGACAGTTTGGTCCCTATCTGCCGTGGGCGTCGATACTTGAAAGGAGTTGCCCCTAGTACGAGAGGACCGGGGTGAACGTACCTCTGGTGTACCTGTCATCGTGCCAACGGTGCAGCAGGGTAGCTATGTACGGACGGGATAACCGCTGAAAGCATCTAAGCGGGAAGCCTCCCTTAAGATTAGGTATCTTCGAGTCGTGATAGACCATCACGTTGATAGGCCGGGTGTGGAAGCGCAGTAATGTGTGGAGCTTACCGGTCCTAATAACTCTGATCATGCTTGATGAATCCCACCATCAACGACAGTCTTGCACTGTCTGGCGGACGATCGTCACAGCCAGATATGCATCGATTAAAACCGCGACACGCCGGCTCCATTGCTTGGTGACCATAGCGTCTGTGACCCACCCGATCCCATCTCGAACTCGGTCGTGAAACCAGACAGCGCCGATGGTACTAACGCTCAAGCGTTGGAAGAGTAGGACGTCGCCAGGCATTGCAGCCGGCGTGAACGCGAAAAACCCATTCATAATGTTTCAAAAGCCGCTGCCGGACGCGTCCGAGCGGCGGCTTTTTGGTCTCTGGCCCATGGTTTTCCTGGGTCGACAGATCTGGTGCCGCGGGGTGGAGCAGTCCGGTAGCTCGTCAGGCTCATAACCTGAAGGTCGCAGGTTCAAATCCTGCCCCCGCAACCAACACACAGAACCCCGCTTCGGCGGGGTTTTTTGTTGGCTTCGGCCCCCCGCTCTATAAGATACCCGTGGTACCGGAAGGGAGTGGCATGGGGCGTGTATCGGGCAAGGTGGCGATCGTCACCGGTGGAACGACGGGCATTGGCGAAGCGGTGGCCAGGATGCTGGCGGAAGACGGCGCGCGCGTCGTGGTGGCGGGCACCAATGCCGATGCGGGACAACGCGTAGCCTCCGCCATTGCCAAAGCTGGCGCCATTACCGAAACTGGCGGAGAAGCCGCGTTTTTTCGCTTCGATGTGACGGATCCGCAAGGCTGGACTGCCGCTTTCGCCTATACCGAGGAACTGTTCGGCGCCTGCTCCGTGCTGGTCAACAATGCCGGCATCGCCCCCTATGAGGATTTCGAGACGGAAAGCCTGGAAGACTGGCGGCAAGTGAACGCGGTCAATCTCGATGGCGTGTTCCTGGGTACGCAGGCGGCAGTCAATCACATGAAAATCCGCGAGGGCGGCTCGATTGTCAACGTCTCGTCGGTGCTGGGCATTGTCGGGCAACCGGCCACGCCGGCCTATTCCGCGGCGAAAGGCGGTGTGCGGGCTTACAGCAAGTCCGCCGCCCTGCATTGCGCGCGCAATGGCTATGGAATCCGGGTCAATTCCGTACATCCCGGGTTCGTGCGGACCCGGATGCTGGAAGATGCCGGAAAGGCCATTGGCGACGAAGAGGGCTTCCTGGCTCACGCCGCCGCCGGGCTCCCGATGGGGCGCCTCGGCCGCCCGGAGGAAATCGCGGCCGGAGTGTTGTTCCTTGCCTCGGACGAATCGAGTTTCATGACCGGGGCGGAGCTGGTGATCGACGGCGGCTATACCGCGCAGTAGGCGCAATGCGCCGGACGATTCATTCCGATTGACCGTTGCCCCCCGCCTGTGCCAATGCGCGTGACCCGGGCGGGTGTAGCTCAATGGCAGAGCAGAAGCTTCCCAAGCTTACGACGAGGGTTCGATTCCCTTCACCCGCTCCAGTCTCCTCCCATGATTCCCGGCAATGGACAGGCGGTTCGCATCGCCTATGATCGCGTCCGGCCCGGCACTGTGCGGGGCGGGGGACTGACACAGGCCATGCCTTCCTTTTTCCTGGCACTGCTCGCCGCCGCGCTGGCCTCTTTCGGTGGCCGCGACCAACGGCTTGTCGCCCGTCTCTCCGGGCGCCTCGGTGGGAGTGGTGTCCTGTTGGCCCTCGCATGGATAGCAGCCTGCGGCACGGCGGTCCTTGCCGCGCTCGCCGGGGCCGGTGTCACCCAGATCCTGCCGCCAGCGGCAAAGCACATGCTGGCGGCATTCGCATTGCTGCTCGGCGGGCTTGAGCTTGCCTGGCCATGGCGCCTCCGCAAGGTGGAAGAGCCGACCCGTTCGGCGGTTGCGATCCTGATCGTCCTTGGCTCGCTGCAGATCGGCGACGGGGCGCGCTTTCTCATTCTTGCCATTGCCGTGGTCACCGGCGATCCTGTGCTGGCCGCTGCCGGCGGCGCGCTGGGCAGCGGCGCCGTGCTTACCATGGGCTGGGCGATGGGGCCGGATATGGAGCGTACCCTGCCTCTCAAACCCATACGTTACGCAGTTGCGGCCGTGCTCGTGGTGGCCGGTGTAGTAATCGGACTTTCGGCGCGTGGAATCATTTCCTGATCGCCATGATCGATCACTGTGGCAGGATATTCCCGTGAAACTCCGTTCTGTTTCAGGTGTATAAGACACCCGAGCAAGAAAGGAGACTTGTCATGCCCCAGGCAGGCGACAACGCGAAGAAGGCCTTGGTCGACGAGATGAACGGTGTGCTCGCCGACTATCTGGCGCTTTATATGAAAACCAAGAATTTCCATTGGCACGTTGCCGGGCCGCGTTTCCGCGACCTGCACCTCCTGTTCGACGAGCAGGCAACCGAGATATTCGGGGTGGTCGACCTCATTGCCGAACGTGTGCGCAAGAACGATGCGAATACGCTGACCTCGATCGGTTCGATCGCCGCGCGCACCGCGGTCAAGGACCAGGACGATGCGGCGCTTTCGGCGGATGCGATGGTCGGCGAATTGCGCGACGACAACGTGGCGCTGGTCGCACGGTTGAAGCGGCTCAAGCAACTGGCCGGCGATGCGAACGATACGGTGACCGAAGGCGCTGTCGACGACTGGACCGACCAGGCCGAACAGCGCGTGTGGTTCCTCGGCCAGACGCTCAAGTAAGAGGACCGAACCGGCTTCGAAACGGCCGCCGTGGCGTTACGCTGCGGCGGCCGTTTTGCTATAGGGAGGCGATGGAGACTCTCACGATCATCGAAGGCGCCGAGGACGGGGCAGTCGTCCAATGGCTGCGCGGCTGTCTGGCGGCGGCGCTCGCGCGGGTGGATGGGCCTGTCGCCATCACCGTGCCGGGCGGTTCGACCCCCTTTCCCATCCTGGCGCGGCTGACGAAGATGGATCTCGACTGGTCGAGAGTGGCGGTTTGGCCGGGCGACGACCGCGTCGTCCCGGAAGATCACCCGGCAAGCAACACCGGCAGGATCCGCGCTTTGTTCGAGCCGGTGGGCGCGCGAGTCGTGCCACTGGCGGACGATGCGCGGCCGCCGCATTTCGCGCTGGCCTGGCTGGGCATGGGGGCGGATGGGCATATCGCTTCGCTCTTCCCCAACACCGATCCGCAGGCCGCCGATCCCTTGCCGGTCCGCAGGCTGACGCCTGACCCGCTGCCGCCCGAGGCGCCGTTCGACCGGATCAGCCTGACAATCCCGGCCCTCTTGGCGAGCGACGAAATCCTGTTCGTCATCCGGGGGGAAGACAAGCGGGCGGTGTTCGATGCCGCAGTGGCCGGACACAGCGACTTGCCGGTGGCGCGTCTGCTGGGTGCCGCGACGCAGCCGGTCACGTGCTTCACCTGATTCCCGCGCCGCTCCACCGGGCGGGGCTGCGTCTTGCCCATGGGTTGCGCAAGCGCTGGTGGCGGATCGCGCGGCCGCATCTTTCCGGATGTTGCATGATCGGGCTGGACGGGACCGGCCGGGTGCTGCTGGTCCGGCATAGTTACGGTCTCGGGCTCTGGTCCCTGCCCGGCGGCGCCCTGCGCCGGGGCGAGGACCCGGCATTCGCCGCGCGGCGGGAATGGGGGGAGGAAATCGGCTGCGCGCTTGACGGCTTGCGCGCCGTGGCCGTGCTGGAACACAGGTTGCATGGCGCGCGCAACACGGTCCATCTCTATGCCGGGCTGGTCGTGGGAGAACCGTTGGCCGACGGGCGGGAGATCGCCGAACTCGCCTTCTTCGCATGCGATGCCCTGCCGGAAGGGCGCAGCCGCACGGTCGACGAGCGCCTCGGCCTGCTCTGACGGACCTAGAGGAGCGAGAGCTGCGCGGTGTCCTGCTCGCGTTCCTCGTGTTCTCCTTCGAGGGAGGACAGGGTCAGCCCCATCAGCCGGATCGGCTGCGGCAGGGGAAGCATTTCTTCCAGCAAGGCGTGGCCGAGCGCGGAGAATTCCGTCTTGCCCGACACGAGATGCGCGACCGAGCGGGCGCGGGTGACAAGCGTGAAATCGGCGTAGCGCAGTTTCAGTGTCACTGTCCGGCCATGCGCTCCGGCCCGTTCGATCCGTTCCCACACGATTCCGGCGATCGTGTCGAGCGTTTCCCGCAGGGCCGGCCCGGTGGAAATGTCGTGGGCGAACGTCCGTTCCGCGCCGATCGACTTGCGCGGCCGGTCGGGCTGGACGGGACGCAGGTCGATCCCCCGCGCCGCGCGGTAGAGATAGTCGGCAAAGCTGCCGAAATGATGCTTGAGGAAGGCGATGTCCTGCGCCGCGAGATCGGCGCCGGTTTCGATGCCGAGCCTAGCCATCTTCTCCGCCCCGCGCGGGCCGACCCCGTGGAACCTGCGCACCGGCAGGCCGGCAACGAATTGGGCCCCTTCGCCCGGCCGGATCACGCACAGCCCGTCGGGCTTGTTCTGGTCGCTGGCGAGCTTGGCGAGGAACTTGTTGTAGGACACGCCCGCGCTGGCCGTGAGGCGCAATTCCTCGCGGACGCGCCGCCGGATCAGTTCGGCGATCCGGGTGGCCGAGCCGATCCCGCGCAAGTCGGCGGTCACGTCGAGATAGGCTTCGTCGAGGCTCAGCGGTTCGACCAGCGGGGTATAGTCGAGAAAGATGGCGCGGATCTGCTGCGACACGGCGCGATAGGTGTCGAACCGGGGATGGACGAACACGAGGCCGGGGCATAGCCGCCTGGCCCGCGCGGACGGCATGGCGGAGCGTACGCCGAACTGTCGTGCCTCATAACTGGCCGCTGCGACCACCCCGCGCGAAGCGGTGCCACCCACGGCCACGGGCCTGCCTTTCAGCGAGGGATCGTCGCGCTGTTCCACGCTGGCGTAGAAGGCGTCCATGTCGATATGGATGATCTTCCGCAGCCCGGGCGCTTCGGGCTCGACCTCCTCCGGTGGGGATGCGGGAGTCGCCATGACAACGAACCTAGGCGCTCTCGCTCCCCGGTGGAAGTGGCCGAAACGGTTCGGCATTTCCGCTTTCCCTGTCTGGCGCGAACGGGCATGGCCCATTCATGACGTTCCGTTTCGCCCCTACCCGCAGAACGACGATCGGCGAGCGCGAACTGGTGCCGATGGTGGCGCTGGCCATGTCGCTTCACGCCTTCGCCATCGACGCCATGCTGCCCGCGCTGGACGAGATGGCGCGCGACCTTGGCGCCGTTCACGGGAACGAGCGGCAACTGGTGGTCAGCCTCTACCTGATCGGCAGCGGGCTGGGGTGCCTCCTGCCGGGCGCCTTTGCCGACCGCTTCGGCCGGCGGCCGCTGCTGATATTCGCCTTGGCGGCTTACGCCGTGCTGTCGCTGGTGCTTGCCCTCATCGACGATTTCACGGTCATGGTGGTGCTGCGCGGGCTGCAAGGCGTGGTTTGCGCCGGGTTGACCGTAGTGCCCAGTGCGATCGTGCGCGACCGCTACGCCGGCGACCGCATGGCCCGGCTGCTGTCCCTGATCGCGGCCGTATTCATCATTGTTCCGGTCATCGCACCCAGCATCGGGCAGTTCGTGATGCTGTTTGCCGGATGGCGGACGATTTTCGACCTGTCGGCGCTGCTTGCCGCGTGCATGACGGTCTGGGTCTGGACCCGCCTGCCCGAATCGCTCGATCCCGCGCACCGGCAGAAGGTCGATGTCCCGGTCGTCGTCCGTAATATGCTCGCATCGCTCTCGCGCCGCGAGTCGATCGGTTACGTGCTCGGCGCACCGCTGCTGATGGGGGCGATCTTTGGCTACATCAATTCCGCGCAGCAGCTGATCGGCGAGCATTTCGGCGTCGGAACGATGTTCCCGCTGGTCTTCGGGGCGATGGCCTCGACCATGGCGCTTACCAACATCGTCAATTCGCGAATCGTCGAACGGTTCGGCGCGCGGCGCGTATCGCATGCCGGTGCGATCGTCTTCATCGCGGTCAGCCTGGCCCAGGTGTGGGCAGCGTATTTCCGCAGCGACAGCCTGGCCTGGTTCATGCCGTTGCTGGCGCTCAATCTCGGTCTGCTCGGCTTTCTCGGTGCGAATTTCAGCTCGATCGCGCTGCAGCCCTTTGCGGACATCGCGGGCGCGGCGAGTTCGATGCACGCCTTTGTCCGCCTGTTCGGGGCCTCGCTGGTCGGGATGGTGATCGGCCAGTCCTATGACGGCACGGCGCGCCCCTTTGCCTTCGCCCTCCTGGCGTGCAGCGTTTCGGCGCTGCTGCTGGTGCTTTTCAGCGAGAAGGGACAGCTGTTCCGCCGACTGATCCCGCCGGGCGGCGAACGGGTCTGCTGATGGACGCGCTGTTCGACCTCATCGTGATCGGCGGCGGGGTCAACGGCGCGGGCATTGCGCGCGATGCGGCCGGGCGCGGGGCGAAAGTCCTGCTGCTGGAGGCGCGCGATCTTGCTTCGGGCACGTCCAGCGCTTCGACCAAGCTGGTCCACGGGGGCTTGCGCTACCTCGAATATTACGAGTTCGCACTCGTGCGCGAAGCGTTGCGCGAACGCGAGACCTTGTGGCGGATCGCCCCGCATATCGTGCGCCCGATGCGTTTCGTCCTTCCCCATGCGCCGGGTCTGCGCCCGCGCTGGATGCTGCGCACCGGGCTATGGCTCTACGATCATATCGGCGGCCGTCGCCAGTGGCCGGGGGCGAAGACGATCCGTTTCGCCGCCCATCCGGCGGGCGCGGCGCTCGACCCGGCGCTGACGCATGGCTTCGAATATTCCGATGGCTGGGTGGACGATGCCCGGCTGGTGGTCCTCAATGCAATGGACGCCGCAGGACGCGGGGCGGACGTCCGCACCCGGACCCCCGTAACCGCCGCGCGGCGGGAAGGGGATGTCTGGGCCGTCGAAACCCCGGCGGGAACCTTCCATGGCCGCGCGCTGGTCAATGCCGGAGGCCCGGGGGCGGACGATGTCGCGCGGCTGGCGGGGCAGCGACCGCGCTATGGCATCCGCCGGGTGCGTGGATCGCATGTGGTCGTGCACAAGCTGTTCGATCATTCCTATGCCTACATTTTCCAGCTGCCCGATACGCGGATCTGCTTCGCCATTCCCTACGAAAGGGATTTCACCCTGATCGGTACGACCGACCGCGACCACACGGGTTCGCTGGCGGATGTGGCGGCGGCGGACGACGAGGTCGCCTATCTCTGCGCGGCGGTGAGCCGGTATTTCCGCCGGCCCGTGACGCCTGCCGACGCGGTCTGGACTTATGCCGGGGTGCGGGCGCTGGTCGATGACGGGTCCGGCCAGCCCGAAGCCGCGACACGCGGCTATCGCCTGCCGCTCTCCGAACCGGGGGAGGGGGCGCCCCTGCTCGGCGTCTACGGAGGCAAGATCACATCCTACCGCCACCTTGCGGAAGCGGCGGTGGACCGGCTGGCGCAGCGGTTGCCGCAATTGCAGGGCAAGCCGTGGACCGCGCACGAGCCGCTGCCCGGAGGCGATTTTCCCGCCGATGCGCAGGACGACCTGATCGAGACCTTGCAGGCCGAATATGCCTTCCTCGACGAGGCGCAAGCCTCCCGCATTGCCCGCGCCTATGGCACGCGGGCCGGACGCTGGCTGGGCGCTGCACGCAGCTGGAGCGATCTTGGCCGGCCATTCGGTGCCGGGCTGAGCGAGGCGGAAGTGGATTACCTCAGGCGCGAGGAATGGGCGCGCACGGCGCAGGACGTGCTCTGGCGGCGCAGCAAGCTGGGGCTGCACATGACAGCGCAGGAGCAGTCCGCCCTTGCCGCGATCATCGGCGAATAGAATTAAACAATATCAATTGGCTACCGCGTAGCATGAGCCGTGAAGGCAGGGGGCCTTTCCGGCCCGTCCGGTCAGAGCTGTTCGGGTTTCATCCTGAAGATCGGCTGGTGCGGTTCGTAGGCTTCCATCCGTTCCAGCAGCAGGTCCAGTTCGTGCTCGGCAATCAGGATTCGCGCATGGGCCTGACGGATGAAACCGCTGTCGACCATGTGCCGGGTAAAGGCGAGAAGCCCGTCGTAGAAAGCGAAGGCATTGAGCAGGCCGATCGGCTTGGTGTGATAGCCGATCTGCGCCCAGCTGATCGCTTCCCACAGTTCGTCCATCGTGCCGACCCCGCCAGGCAGGGTCAGGAACCCGTCGGCCAGTTCGGTGAACTGGGCCTTGCGCTGGTGCATGGTCTGGACGACGCGCAGTTCGGTGCAGGCCTCGTTCGCGACCTCGCGGCTGACCATCGCCTCGGGAATCACGCCGATCACTTCGCCGCCTTGCGCCAGCGCCCCTTGCGCCAGCGCACCCATCAGCCCCAGCTTGCCCCCGCCGTAGACCACCCCGATCCCGCGCCGGGCCAGCTCGGCCCCGACATCGCGCGCCAGTTCGATGTAGCGCGGATCCTCCGGAGTGGCGGAGCCGCAGAAGACGGCGAGTTTCTGGATCGGGACGATCATTGGGCCATATCCTCCAGCATGAGTGCGGCAGTGACCTTGGCGCTGCCGATCACTCCGGGAATGCCCGCGCCGGGGTGGGTGCCGGCGCCGACGAGATAGAAATTGCCGATCGCGTCATCGCGGTTGTGGCCCCGCAGCCATGCGCTTTGCGACAGGACCGGTTCGAGGCTGAAGGCGCTGCCGAGATGGGCGTTGAGGTCCAGCGCGAAATGGCGCGGGGCATAGTGGAAATGAGTGACGATCCGGTCGTGGATGTCGGGAATCAGCCGGCGGCCGACTTCGTCGAGCACGCGCCTTTCCAGCAACGGACCGATCTGGTCCCAGTCCACTGTCAGCTTGCCCATGTGGGCGACCGGCACCAGGGCATAGAAAGTGCTCTTGCCCGGCGGGGCCATCGACGGATCGGTGACGGTCGGATGGTGCAGGTAGATCGCGAGATCGCGCGGCAGGACGCCATATTCGTAAATGTCGTCGAGCAGCCCCTTGTAGCGCGGGCCGAACAGGACCGTGTGATGGGGGATGCCGGGCCAAGTGCCCTCGATTCCGAAATGGACGATGAACAGGCTGGGTGAAAAACGCTTGCGGGCCAGCGACCTGGCATAGGCCTTGCCGCGTTGCGTGCCGCCGAGCAAATCGCGGTAGGTATGCATGATGTCGGCATTGCTGGCCACGGCGTCGAAGCGTTCGTGCCATCCGCTCTGCGTGTGCACGCCGGTCGCGCGGTTGCCCAGCGTTTCCACCTGCACCACCGGGTCGTGCAGCCGGATGGTGCCGCCGAGCCGTTCGAAATGGCGGGCCATGGCTGCGGCCAGCCGGTTGGTCCCGCCGCGCGCCCACCACACCCCGCCATCCTGTTCCATCGTGTGGACCAGGGAGTAGAGCGCGCTGGCCGTCATCGGGTTGCCGCCGAGCAGCAGGGTCTGGAAGGACAGGGCCTCGCGCAGCTTTTCCGATTTCACGTACTTGGAAGCCATCGCATGGATGGAGCGCCACGCCTGATGGCGCGTCAGCGCGGGCAGCGCCTTTATCATGCTGGCGAAACTGGGGAACGGGGCGTTGCTGAGGCGCTGGTAGCCTTCGCGATAGACGTGGGCGGAATAGCGCAGGAACTCATCGTAACCGGCAAGGTCCGCCGGAGCGATGCGGGCGATTTCCCGGCGGAGGGCGGCATCGTCGCCGTAACGGTCGAAATTGGTCCCGTCGGGCCAGTTGAGACGGTAGAACGGGCTGACCGGCATCAGTTCGACGTCGTTGGCCATGTGATGGCCCGTCAGCCCCCAAAGCTCGTCGAGGCATGCGGGTGCCGTGATGACGGTTGGTCCGGCATCGAAGACGAACCCGTCCCTTTGCCAGAAATAGGCACAGCCGCCCGGCTTGTCGCGCGCTTCGACGATCGTGGTCGCGACGCCGGCGGCCTGCAGCCGGATGGCCAGCGCCATTCCGCCGAAGCCGGCTCCGATCACGCAGGCGCGTTTGTTGGCCAAGGTCATGCCGCCGCCCTTTCCGCCAGCGCCGCGCCGCCGCCCGTCCATCCGGCCATGGCCCGCATCCATGGCCCGCCGCACAGCATGCGGGCGCGGTCGGCATGGGTCGAGCGGGAGGCATGGAACCGTTCGACAAGCCCTTCGGGCAGGCGATAGATTCGCGCGAAAACGCCCCAGCGCTGGTCCGGCCGGGCGCTGCCGAACAGCACCCGGGCAAGCCGGCGGTAGAAACGGGTCCGGCGCCAGTGGAGGCGCGCCCGCGTTTCCAGCAGGGCGGAGAGCTGTACGCCCGGTAAGTCCCCCTCCGCAGCGACGAGCAGCGCGGTTTCCACCGCCAGCGGCAGGCTCGCGCCGGTCAATGGGTGGGCAAAGCCGCCGCGCGCCCCGGCGATGGCGACATCCTCGACCCGCTGTGCTGCCTGATGGGCCGCGAAATCGCCACCGGTCACCACCGGCAGAACGCCTGCCTCGCCGCCGAGGATGTCGCCCTGCCAGCCGCGTGCCGCGCAATAGGCGTCGATCCGGCGCGACAGCAGGCTGCGGTCGGGTGTAGGGGTGTCGGCATAGTAGCTTTCTTCCACCAGCAGCTCATGCGCGGCAAGCGGCAGGACATGGACGAAGCGGCAGGTGCCGTGCTGTTCGACTGCGGCATCCATCACGGTCGGCCGGGCGATCCCGTGCGGCCGGACCGTGCGCAGATGACGGCCCATGAACACTCGCCAGCCGCCTTTCAGATGCGGGGAAGGGGTGAAGCCGCGGCAATCGATCACGGTCCGCGCGGCAATCCGTTCGCCATCCGCCAGCGTCATGCCCGCGCCGTCCAGGGCCGCGATGGGCCGGCGGATGCGGATGGCGTCATCCGGCAGCTGGCGGTGCAAGGCGGCGTCGAATTCGTCCGAAGACAGCGAGCGGCAGGGCGTGGCCAGCGTCCGGCGCCAGGCCGGGAAGTCCACGTCGTAGCCATGGTCCCATTCGGTCTTGCGGAAAGGGCGGAGCAGTTCCACGCCTTGCGGCGACAGGTCGCTGGCGAACCAGCTCGCGCGGTGGCCGCCGCCCAGTGTTTCGCCCGCTTCGACCAGCACGACGCGCAGTTCCGGCCGGTAACGGGCCAGCGCCGCAGCGATCAGCCCGCCGGAAAGCCCGCCACCGGCAATGGCGATATCGAATTGGCGACCGGTCATCGGCGGAGGGTTTAACGCATGCTCCCGCATGCGCAACGCTTGCGTGCCCACACCGGAAAGACGACAAGGCGCATCATGCGAAGTCTGCTGCCCCATGCCCGCGCGCTGGCCGCGACTGCCGGCGTGCTGTTGCTGGTGCTGGCAGTGCTCCTTGCCATGGGGCGCCCGCTCATCTGCGCCTGCGGCACGGTGAAGTTGTGGCATGGCGTTGTCCACTCGGCCGAAAACAGCCAGCACATCGCCGACTGGTACAGCCCGAGCCATGTGATTCACGGGCTGCTGTTCTATTTCCTCGCCTGGGTGCTGTGGACGCGCTGGCACGTGTTCGGCGAGGTTCCGGCCCGCTGGGCATTGCCGATCGCGGCCGCTTTCGAAGGTTTCTGGGAGATCCTTGAAAACACGCCTTTCGTGATCGACCGCTACCGCGAAGCCACGGTCAGCTGGGGGTATACCGGCGACAGCGTGGTCAATTCGATGGCCGATATCGGCTGGATGATCGCGGGCTTCGTGCTGGCCAGCCGCCTGCCGGCCTGGGTGAGCGTAGCCTTGGCGCTCGGTCTTGAAACACTGACATTGATTCTGATCAGGGACAACTTAACACTTAACGTGTTGATGCTGTTGTGGCCCTTGGATTCGGTCAGGCAATGGCAGGGGATGATGTGATGCCGCAACAGGAGGTGAGGGCATGAAGTCAGTTGTCGTACATATCGGTCTCGATGGTGAGCAGGAGTCGCGCTATCAGGTGGCCGTCGAAATCGTACGGGCTTTCGAAGGCCACCTCACGTGCGTGCAGACATCGACGCCGGTCGATGCCTACCTGCCGGTCGATCCGTTCGGCGGCGGGGCCTTTATCGGCGATTCTTTCGAACGCCTGCGCAAGGCCGAAGAAGAAGAC
>JAQVEQ010000306.1 GCA_028697875.1 Novosphingobium sp.
GGGATGGCGGGGTCCGGGCAGTCATCAAACACCACGTCGCGGGGCGTGCGCAGCAGGCGTCCCGCGCCTTCGTCTCCGGTCAAGGGGGCGATATCGGCGAAGGCGCTCGCTGAAAGCAGGACTGGGTGGCCGGGACGGCCGCTGTGCCGCGGCAGGGCGGCATAGGCAGTGCCCAGCAGCCGCGCGAGCCGGGCGGCCTCTTCGTGCGGCACGGCGGGCATGTCGCCCAGGAAGACGAAGGCGCCATCCGCACCGCCGGCAGCCGCAATCCCGGTCTTGAGCGATTCCGCAAGGACAGGGCTGTCGAGCCGCAGCACTTCGACGGGCGGAGCATCCGGCCATGTTCCGACATCAAGGCCGGGGCGGGCCACCACGATCACGCGGGAAACCGGCGCGGCGCGGGCAGCGCGGATCGCGTGGAACAGCAGGGGCTCGCCGTCCAGCGGCGCGCTGAGCTTGTCGCTGCCGAAGCGGGTGGCGTGGCCTGCCGCCAGCACGACGGCCGCGAAAGTCACGCCCGCTCGCTCGCCGGGTTGAGCGCCTGCATGATCTCGGCGAGAATGCCGGTCGCCACTTCCCAGGGCGACTTGCCAAGGCCGGTGATGCCGGGCGAGAGGTGCAGCCGCGCCGTTTCTTCCGGCGTGGCGCCCAGCGCTTCCAGGGCCGCCAGACGGCCCGATGCGCGCGATTTCGCGCCGATCATGCCGACATAGCCGGCCCCTCCGCGCAGCGCGGCGAGGCAGCCGCCGAGGTCATGCTCGTCCTCGTGCGTGGCGCCGAGATAGGCTGTCCAGCGATCGACGCCGAGGGTGGCCACGGCCTCGGCCGTGGCGCTGCGCAGATAGCGTGAAACGGGAAAGGGCGGCGGCGTTTCTGGACCCTGCGGGCGCACCAGAATGGTTTCGAAACGGGCCAGCGCGCCGAGCTGCGCGGCGGCCAGAGCACCCGGATCACCGCCCGAAACGATCAGGCGGCGCGGCGGATCGTAGCGGCGCACGATGCGGGCAGGATCGTCCTCGAACGCCAGCAGCGGGCCGGTTCCCGCGATGACCCGGGCGGCAAGGCCGTCGCTGTCCCACAGGCACACGCGCCGCTCGCGGGCATGGCGCAGCAGGTCGGCAACGGCGGTGCTGCCGGGATCGATGCGTTCCAGCAGGATGAACAGGGCTCCGCCGCAGCGCAGGCGGATATCGATCCAGGGGCTGCCCGTGCCGTAGTGCAGGCGGCGGGGCTTGCCGTCGGCCAGAACCTGCGCGGCATGGCTGGCGACATCGCCTTCGATGCAATCGCCCGAGAAGTATCCATTGGCGGCGATCGTGTCATCCGCACCGCGCGTGAACAGCATCTGCGCGCCGGGATCGCGCGGCGCACTGCCTTCGACTTCAAACAGCGTCGCGAGTACGGCCGGCCGGCCGGCGGCGACAGCCTCGGCCAGAGCCGGGCGGACATCGTCCGCCCAGCCGAACGTCGGCCAATCACCGCTGCCGAGGGTTCCGGTCACGCAAACGCCTCCCCATGGCGCGGCGGCGTCCCGGGACACTTCGGACAGGGGGAAGAATGATCCATGGCGTGTCGCAGCTATTGTACGGGCGGGAGCTTTTCAACCGCATTGCCGGTCACTGGCACAATGACGAGGCGGTGCAGGATCGCGGCGACATCTTCGGTGCTGAGGGCGTTTTCCTGTCCCAGCCACCAGGCCAGGATATCGAACGTCGAGCCGGTTCCGTGGACCACCCCGAGATCGGACGGAAGCCAGTCCGGCAGGGCGCGGGCATCTTCTGCAAGGGCGCGGGCCTGGCGGATGAATTCCTCGCGCACGATCGCCGCGGCGCCGCCCGTCAAAAGGGCCGACCACAGGCGCGAACGCTCCGAGACATAGTGGCACAGGGCCATGGCCGCTTCATAGCTGGCGGTTGCGTGCAGCACCGGCACGGTCATTGCGAGCAGACTGACGATTTCGTCGGCGGCGATGTCGTTCAGCAGCGCTTCCTTGTCCGGGTAGTGCCGGAAGAAAGTGGCATAGCCGGTTCCCGCCCGCTGAGAGATCTCGCGGATAGTGAGCTGGTCGAATGCGCGTTCGTCGAGCAAGGCCAGCAGGGCGGCGTTGAGGGCTTTGCGCGAACGAATCTGCCGCGCGTCCGTCGGCATGGCGCGCTTTGTGGATGTCGGGGGGGGCTCCATGGGTGCCCCCGTAACATCCCGTCTTATGAGTGTCGATTCCCGCTCAGAGTGATTTCGAGGCCGGTGCGATCAGGCTTCGCCAATACGGTCGGCAAAGAGCAGGCGCCCGCCGGACAAGTGCCAGAGCGCTTCGTTGAAGTTCGCGTTGCTCATGGCGAAACAGCCTTCGCTGCGGCCGAGCTTGCCCCACTTGTCAATCATTGCCTGATCGACATACCAGGCCGGGTGCATCACGATCGCCCGCTCAAGCGCCAGCGAGTTGTCCGGGTCGAGCCCGACCAGCCGGATCGAGGTGCCGTATTTGCCCTTGTACCACTCGCAGGTGAGGAAGGCCCCGCGCGAAGTCGCTTCCGATCCGGGGAGGTTCGAGAAGCTCTGCAGCCAGCCGCTATGGGCGGGATCGGAGCCTCGCCCATGCGCGAGCAGGAAGGACCGGACCGTTCCCGCCTCAAGATTGGCGAAGTGCAGGCGCGGTTTCCAGGAAGGCTGGGCAAAGTCCGCCACGCCCACCAGATCGCCACGCCACACTTTGGCGCCGACCCGCTGTATCTGGCTGGCCGCAACATCGAGGATGCGGCGTTCGTAGGGTGTCGCCGGGGACGCGCTCGCCGCGACGGCTACCGCATCTTCGGCCAGCGCCCGCCCGCCAAGGACCAGACCGGCACCGGCCGCCAATCCGCCCTTGAT
>JAQVEQ010000082.1 GCA_028697875.1 Novosphingobium sp.
CCGGGGCGCTGCTGGAGACATGCGAAAGCCCGGACTGGGCTGAGCGCGAGGGGGCGTGGAGCGCGCTGCAATCGCTCGCCCGCCTGCGCTGGCCGTGGGCGCAAGTCGCCGCGCCGCATGTCGCGCAGCCGGCGCGGGCCGAACGCTGGCTGTTTTCGCGCCTGCCCGAATGGGAGGAAGCGCCCGACCGCCCCCAGCCGGCGCAAGTCACGCTGCCCCCCGAAGACATCGACGCGCGGCTGGCCATGCTGACCGGCGCGGAGGCCGAACAGCGCCCCGGCCAGCAAGCCTACGCCCGCGAGGCGGCCTACGCCTTCGCCCCGCGCAACCGCCCCGGCGCGCCGCACGTGCTGCTGGCCCAGGCGGGCACCGGCACCGGCAAGACGCTGGGCTATCTCGCCCCTGCCTCGCTCTGGGCCGAACGGTCGGGCGGGACGATCTGGGTTTCCACTTATACCAAGAACCTCCAGCGCCAGCTGCGCCACGAAAGCCGCCGCGTCTGGCCGGACACCCGGCCCGACGGCAGCCAGCCCGTCGTCGTGCGCAAGGGGCGGGAAAACTACCTCTGCCTGCTCAATCTCGAGGATGCGCTGCAAGGCGGCTTCGGCGGGCGCGCGGCGATCATGGCGCAACTGGTCGCGCGCTGGGCCGCCTACACCCAGGACGGCGACATGATCGGCGGCGACTTGCCGGGCTGGCTCGGCACCCTGTTCCGCCAGCGCGGGATCAAGGCGCTGACCGACCAGCGCGGCGAATGCGTCTATGCCGGGTGCCCGCATTACCGGAAGTGCTTCATCGAACGCTCCGCCCGGGCAAGCGCGCAGGCCGACCTGGTGATCGCCAACCATGCGCTGGTGATGGTCAATGCCGCGCGCGGCCGGGATCACGCCCAGCGCCCTTCGCGCATTGTCTTCGACGAAGGGCACCACGTGTTCGAAGCCGCAGATTCGACTTTCGCCGCCGCCCTGACCGGCAGCGAGGCGATCGAGCTGCGCCGCTGGGTGATCGGGCCGGAGCGCGGCTCCAAGGGCAGGCGGCGCGGATTGTCCGCGCGGCTGGCCGATGTCGCCTCCTACGACGAACAGGGGGCCAAGGCGATTGCCGCCGCGCGCGAGGCGGCGGAAGCGCTGCCTACCGACGGCTGGCTCCAGCGGCTGCACGACGAAGCGCCGTCCGGCCCGCTCGAGGCCTTGCTCGGCACGGTGCGCAGCCTCACTTACGCCCGCGACGAGAGCGGCGGGCAGGACATGGGGTACGGCATCGAAACCGAGGCCGCCCAGCTCGACGGCAGTTTCGTGGAACTCGCCGGACAGGCGCAAGCCGCCCTCGCCGAACTGCGCCATCCGCTGATGAAGCTGTCCAGCAGGCTGGAAGCCCTGCTGGAGGACCCGCCCGACTGGCTCGACGGGCAAGGCCGGGCGCGGATCGAGGGCGCGCGCCATTCGCTCGGCTGGCGGATCGACCTGATCGCCGCATGGGAGGCCCTGCTCGACCGGCTGGGCGGCCCGGCCGATCCCGATTTCGTCGACTGGCTGGCAGTCGACCGTTCCGACGCGCGCGAATACGACACCGGGATCCATCGCCGCTGGCTCGACCCGATGAAGCCGTTCGCCCGTGTCGTGCTCGAACCCTCCCACGGGGTCATGCTGACCAGCGCGACGCTGACCGACCGCAGCGGACACGAGGACGACGACTGGCAAAGCGCCGTCGTCCGCTCGGGCGCGGCCCATATCGAGGCCACGCCGCGCCTGTGTGCGGCGGAAAGCCCGTTCGACTACGCCAACCAGGCCGAAGTGCTGATCGTCACCGACGTGAAAAAAGGCGACATTCCGGGGCTGGCCGGGGCCTATGCGCGGATCGTCGAAGCGGCGGAAGGCGGCGTGCTCGGCCTGTTCACCGCGATCCGCCGGTTGCGCGCGGTCCACGGGCGGATTGCCGACCGGCTCGCCCGCGAGGGCCTGCCGCTCTATGCCCAGCACGTCGACCCGATCGACACGGGCACGCTGGTGGACATCTTCCGCGACGATCCGCGCGCCTCGCTGCTCGGCACCGATGCCCTGCGCGACGGGGTCGACGTGCCCGGCCACTCGTTGCGCTGCGTGGTGATGGAACAGGTCCCCTGGCCCAAGCCGACGATCCTGCATCGCGCGCGGCGGGCGGTAAACGGCGGGTCTTCCCACGACGACCGGATCATCCGCGCCCGTCTCGCCCAAGGGTTCGGACGGCTGATCCGCAGCAAGGAGGACCGGGGGCATTTCATTGTCCTCTCCGCCGCCTTCCCCAGCCGCCTGCTCTCGGCTTTTCCGGCAGGCACGCCTGTCATAAGGCTGACACTGGATGAGGCTTTACAACGCGTCGCCTCGGGTGTTTGCTCGGGCAGACATGCGCAGCCCGGTACAACCGGCCCACAGGCCGCGCAGAACGAAGGATGATGGCAAGGGCGTGAAACGGCTCGGACTTTTTCGGCATGCGAAATCCTCGTGGGAGGACGTGGACAAGCGCGATTTCGACCGCGCGCTGAACAAGCGCGGGCGCAAGGGGGCCGCGCTGATGGGCAGGCATATCGGCGAACACGGGATCGGCTGGGACGTACTGATCGCCAGCCCCGCCGTGCGCGTGCGCGAAACGCTCGACAGCGCGATTCCCGCGATGGACAGCCCGCCGCCGGTCACCTGGGACGAACGGCTCTACCTCGCCAGCGTTCCGGCCATGCTCGACGTCCTGCGCCATGTCGAAGGAAACCCGGCCAATGTGCTGCTGGCCGCGCATAACCCCGGCATGCAGGAGATGCTGTTCGAACTCGTCCCCGAAGCGGCGCAGGACGACAAGTTCGACGAGGCGGTGCGCAAGTTTCCGACCGCCGCCTTCGCCGTGCTGGAACTGGATATCGACGATTGGGCCGACATCGACCGCGGCTGCGGCCGGATGGTCCATTTCGCGCGCCCGCGCGACCTCGATCCGACACTCGGCCCGGAAGAAGTAGGCTAGTCCCGCCTGCGGCCGGGACGGTTCAGGCTTCCAGCGCGGAAGCCAGCCGGTCGCGGATCTGCCTGAGGCGCGGCAGCAGGTCGCTGGCGGAAGGTTCGGGTGGCGCGGTATCTTCGACCGTGCCCGAACTCAGTGCCTTCCTGGCGCCTTTCAGCGTATAGCCTTCGCGGTTGACCAGCCGGTCGATCGTTTCGATCAGGGCGATGTCCCCCGCCCGGTAATAGCGGCGGCCGCCGCTGCGCTTGACGGGCTTGAGCATCGGAAACTGCTGTTCCCAATAGCGCAGGACATGCGGTGCGATGTTCAGCGCTTTCGCCACTTCGCCGATCGTGCGCAGAGCGCCTGCATCCTTGCCATCGGCAAAGCGCAAGCCGGCAGACTGGGTCATTCTTCGAGGATCCTGTCTTTCAGGATCTGGCTGGCGCGGAAAGTCAGCACCCGGCGCGGCGTGATCGGCACTTCGACGCCGGTCTTCGGATTGCGGCCGATTCGCTGTTTCTTGTCGCGCAGGATGAAAGTTCCGAAACCGGATATCTTCACATTTTCGCCACGAGCCATGGCATCGCTCATCTGACCGAGAATCGACTCGACAAGAGCCAGAGATTCCGCGCGCGACAGACCGACCTTTCGATTGATCGATTCTGCGAGATCAGCGCGGGTGAGCGTACCCACCGAACGCATCATGTGGCCGTCCCCTCTAATAAATTATGCGAACCCTACCTGCTCCCCGACTCGGAAGACTACGCTTTTCACGCGATTTATCAATGGCGAAGCGGGTATCCATCCGGGAAGCCCCCATCCCGGACCTGTCGCGTCCCGAAACGGCACTGTTCTCCGGCAGCCGCAATCAGTAACGCAGGAGGCTTGCCCCCCAGGTGAAGCCGCCGCCCATCGCTTCCAGCATGACGAGATCGCCCGGCTTGATCCGGCCGTCGCGCACCGCGACATCGAAAGCCAGCGGGACGGAAGCGGCCGAGGTATTGGCGTGCAGTTCGACCGTCTTGATGACCTTTTCCGGCGGCAGGCCGAGCTTCTTCGCCGTGGCGTCGAGAATCCGTGCATTGGCCTGATGCGGCACGACCCAGTCGACGTCGGCGGCCGTCAGCCCGACTTCATCGAGCACTTCGGTCAGCACTTCGGCCAGGTTCACCACCGCATGGCGGAACACTTCGCGGCCCTTCATCCGCACCTTGCCGACCGTCTGCGTGGTCGAAGGACCACCATCGACATAGAGCAGCTGGTTGTGTTCGCCATCGGAATGGAGCTTGGTGGACAGGACCCCGGGGCCGTCTTCCGGCACGTCGGCGGCTTCCAGCACCATGGCCCCCGCCCCGTCTCCGAACAGCACGCACGTCGTGCGGTCTTCCCAGTCGAGAATGCGGCTGAAGGTTTCCGCGCCGATCACCAGCGCCCGTTTGGCCATGCCGGAACGGAGCATCGAATCGGCCACGCCCAGCGCATAGAGAAAGCCGGAACAGACCGCCGCCAGGTCGAACGCCGTGCCGCCGTTGCACCCCAGCGCATCTTGCACCTTGGTCGCCGTCGACGGGAACGTCTGGTCAGGCGTCGCCGTGGCCAGCACGATCAGGTCGATGCTCTTGGGATCCATTCCCGCAGCTTCGAGCGCCTTGCGCCCGGCTTCGATGGCAAGCGTGCCGGTCGTCTCGCCTTCACCGGCGATGTAGCGCTGACGGATCCCGGTCCGCTCGACGATCCATTCGTCGCTGGTGTCGACCTTCGCCGCGAGGTCGGCATTGGTCACAACGCGCTTCGGCAGCGCCGAACCGCTGCCTCGAATAATCGAACGGATCACTTTGCGACCTCTCCTTATGCCTCGGCGCTGGTGCCGGCGTGTGCGTTTACGGCCCCGGTCCCGAGTTCGGCAAGGTCGGCGGAAATCCGTTCAGTGAGGTTTTCCTCGAGCAGCCGCGCCGTGACGGCGACGGCATTCGCGACTCCGGCCGCGCTGGCGCTGCCGTGGCTCTTCACCACGATGCCGTTGAGGCCGAGGAAAACCGCACCATTGTGATTGTTGGGATCGAGATGATGGCGAATCAGTTCGGTTGCCGGACGCGAGATCAGGAAGCCGAACTTGGACCGCAGCGAACTGGTGAAACTGCGCTTGAGCAAGTCGCCGACGAAGCGGGCCGCGCCTTCGATCGCCTTCAGCGCGATATTGCCGGAAAAGCCGTCGGTCACGACCACTTCGACATCGCCGCGGGTAATCTTGTCGGCTTCGACGAAGCCTTCGAACTGGAGCGACAGGCCCTTCGCTTCGCGCAGGCGGGCGGTGGCCTGCTGCAGCTGGTCGGTCCCCTTGATTTCCTCGGTCCCGATATTGAGCAGCCGCACGCGCGGCGCATCCATTCCGGTGATGATGCGGGAATAGGCCGCCCCCATCACCGCGAATTGCACGAGGTTGCGGGCGTCGCACTCGGTATTGGCGCCGAGGTCGAGCATGATCACGTCGTTGTCGCCCAGCGTGGGGATGCGCGCGGCCAGCGCCGGCCGGTCGATGCCCGGCATCGTGCGCAGCGCGAGCTTGGCCATGGCCATCAGCGCACCGGTATTGCCCGCACTGACGGCGGCACCGGCATGGCCCTGCTTCACGGCGTTGATTGCCAGGCCCATCGATGTGGTCTTGGCCCGGCGCAGGGCCTGGGTCGGCTTTTCCTCGCCCGAGACGACATCCTCCGCATGGAGGATCTCGGACGCGGCGTGCATGTTGGGATGCTTTTCGAGCGCGCGCTTGATTCGCGCCTCGTCGCCGACCAGCAGGAACTTGAATCGGTCGTGGCGGCGCCGGGCAAGCGCCGCGCCTTCGACCATTACGCGCACGCCATCATCGCCGCCCATCGCGTCGATAGCGATACGCGGCAGACTCATGATGGCGTACTCCAACTAAAGGGGCTTAGAGCCCCACCGCGACGATTTCGCGACCGTTGTAGTGCCCGCAATGGGGGCAAAGGTTGTGCGGGCGCTTGAGCTCGCCACAATTGGAGCATTCGTGGAATGCTTCGACCTTCAGCGCATCATGAGCGCGGCGGTTGCCCCGGCGATGAGGCGAAACTTTTCGTTTGGGGACAGCCATTGCGGCACCTGTTCCTGCAAAATCACGTTGTTTGAAGCCGCCCTAGGCGAAGCCCCGGCATTGCACAAGCCCAACGGCGGGCCAGCACATCGCAGCGGTTCGTGCGGCAGCGAAGGCGCGCCCTATAGCGATTTTCGCGAGCGTTGCAAGCATGGCCTCGCCCTTGCTAGCACTGGCCGCCTCTGGAGAGTGAGGGGGCATAGCATGATTCTGTCGACAACCTTGAGCGCCGCGGCCGCCGCCGCGCTGATCAATTTCTGGCATATGTACCGCTGCGGCGCCGTGCGCATGTCGGCCAGGATTATCAACGGCGATGGTGGCAACCCCCTGATGATGAAGCGAATGCGCGCCCATTCCAACTTCATCGAAAGCACGCCCCTGGTGCTGATCCTGACCGGAGCGATCGAACTGGCCGGCAAGGGCGGGTTGTGGCTGCCGATCGTCGTCGGCCTGTTCCTGCTGACCCGCGTGGCCCATGCCATCGGCATGGAAAGCGATACGGGCAACGCATTCCGCGCGATCGGCGCCAGCACCAGCGGGCTGGTCATGATCGGCCTGGCCATCGTGGCCGTGCTGATCCCGCTCGGGATAGTCTAGGCGGGAAAGGCGGGTTTTCCGGGCCGGATCAGGCCCGGCCCACCACCGCATCGCCGACGAAGGGATTGGTCCGCCGTTCCTGGCCGAAAGTGCTGACCGGGCCATGGCCGGGGATAAATGTCACGTCGTCGCCCAGCGGCCAGAGCTTGCCGGTGATCGAATCGATCAGCTGCTGGTGATCGCCGCGCGGAAAATCGGTCCGCCCGATCGAGCCCTGGAACAGCACGTCGCCGACAATCGCGAAACGGCTGGGTGCGTGGTAGAACACGACATGGCCGGGCGTGTGGCCGGGGCAATGGATCACGTCCAGTTCCAGTTCGCCCACCGTGACCTTGTCCCCGTCCTCCAGCCAGCGATCAGGCTCGAAGGTATGGGCATCCATCCCCCAGCGCGCGCCGTCGTCGTCGAGCTGGGCGATCCAGAAGCGGTCTTCCTCCTGCGGCCCCTCGATCGGCAGGCCCAATTCCCTGGCAAGGACGCCGGTCTGCCCGCAATGGTCGAGATGCCCGTGAGTCACCAGCAGCTTTTCCAGCGTCACGCCGGCCTTTTCGACCGCTTCCTTCAGCCGGTCGAGATCGCCGCCGGGATCGATCAGGGCGCCTTTCATGGTCCTGGTGCACCAGATCAGCGAGCAATTCTGCTGCAGCGGCGTGACGGGCACGATCGCCGCGCGCATCGGAGGCGTGGGTTTGTCGGACATGGACGGTAAGTGGCGGCCGCACGGCGCGAATGCAAGCGCTTCGGCGCCGTTCCCGCGCCCTCAGAACGCTTCCACGAAAGCCGTGGTCGCGCTGCCGGGCCGTCGGGCGCGATGGGTCAGCAAAGTGAAGTCGCGCTCCGGCAGCGGCCACTCGAGCCGCTCGATCAGGCCCGCCTTGACTCGCGAGGCAGCCGCCAGATCGGACACCGCCGTCACCAGTTCCCCTGCACCGGCGGCCTCCAGCGTGGCCTCGTTGGACGGGAGTTCGAGGCGGACATGCAGGGATCGCGCCGCGACTCCCGATTCCGCCAGCCCCGCCAGGGCACTGTCGCGCGTGCCCGATCCCGGCTCGCGCATCACCCAGATCGCGGCTTCGAGATCGGCCGCCGTCAGGGCCCGCCCCGCCAGCCGGTGGCCGGACGCGGCGTAAAGGCCGATGCGGTCCCGCCCGACGATTCGCTTCGCCAGCATCGGGTCGTCGACCTCGCCTTCGACGAAGCCGAGATCCGCTTCGCCCCTGGCCACAAGCGCCGCGACCTGCGCGGTGTTGCCTGCCGCGAGGTGGAGCTGGATGCCCGGCCGGTCCGCCGCGAAGCGCGCCATCCGGTCGGGCAGCCAGTAGCTCGCCACCGTCTGGCTGGCCGCGATTCGCACTTCGCCCCGCGCCAGCCCGGCAAGATCGTCGAAAACGCGCTTCGCCGCGTCCGCCCGCGCCAGGACGGCGCGCGCTTCGGGCAGGAACAGCCGGCCCGCCTCGGTCAGTTCGAGGCGGCGGCCGACCCGGTCGAACAATTGCGCGGCATAGCGTTCCTCCAGCGCCGCGATCGCCGCGCTGACCGCCGGTTGCGTCAGGTGCAGCCGCTCTGCCGCGCGCGTCATGTTGAGCACTTCGGCAACGGCAACGAAGATGCGGAGCTGGTCGAGCGTCATTCCATAAATTATATTTATCTAATGATAAAAATCAATCGATTGGATTTTTGAAAAGACAAAGGGCAGCTTTGGGCGATGAAAGCCCAGCCATCCTTTCCCGCCCGCGTGCCCGGTCTCGCCCATGTGCCCGGCCTTGCGCTCTGCGCCGCCGTTTCCGCCGGCGCCCTGCTGCTGGAACATGCGGAGCGCCTGACCACTGGCAACGCCTGGCTGGAAGCGCTGGTGATCGCGATCGTGCTGGGCGCGCTCGTGCGGACTTTCTGGACCCCGCCCCGGTATTTCGAATCCGGCATCCAATGCGCCGCCAAGACCATGCTCGAAATCGCGGTTGCGCTGATGGGCGCGACAGTCAGCTTCGGGGCGATGGCGGCGGCGGGCGTGCCGCTGCTGCTCTCCATCGTCGCCACGGTGATCGGCGCGATCGCGGCCAGTTTCCTGATCGGGCGCGTCATCGGCCTGCCGGACAAGATGGCCCTGCTGGTGGCCTGCGGGAACGGGATCTGCGGCAATTCGGCCATTGCCGCCGTGGCCCCCGTGATCGATGCAGAGTGCGACGATGTGGCGACCGCGATCGCCTTCACCGCGGTCCTCGGCATCGCCGTTGTCATCGCCATGCCCTTCATCGCCACCTATCTCCATCTGAGCGCGGCGGCAGGCGGCATCATGGCCGGCCTCACCGTCTATGCCGTCCCCCAAGTGCTGGCCGCGGCCGGGCCGATGGGCACCGCAGCGGTCCAGATCGGCACGCTGATCAAGCTGGTGCGGGTGCTGATGCTGGGGCCGATCGTCGCCGTGCTGTCGCTGTTCATGGCCCGGCGCGCAGCCGGGACACACCCCGCCGCTACCGGGCGGCGCGTCTCGCTGGCCCGCCTCGTCCCGCTGTTCATCCTCGCCTTCCTCGGGCTGGCCGCGCTCCATTCGTTCGGCCTGCTGCCCGAAGCGGTGGTGGCGCCGGCGCACAACGCGAGCGGCTTGTTGACCGTGCTGTCGATGGCGGGCCTCGGCCTCGGCGTGAACTTGCGCGACGTCACCGCCGCCGGACCGCGCGTGGTCTTCGTCGTGACGGTTTCCCTGCTGCTGCTGGGCACAACCGCCTTCGTCATGCTGCATGCGATCGGGCTGGCGTAAGGCATTCGCACCACACGGCAACATTCACGACCGGCGCCTCCGGTGCTATTGGGCGGCCACATCCAAGACAAGGCTACCACCATGCAGATCGCGGTTCTGACATTCGACGGCTACAACGAGTTGGACTCGTTCGTGGCAGCCGCGATTCTCAACCGCCTGGGCGACAAGGGCTGGAAGGCGCACATCGCTTCGCCCACGCCGGAGGTGACGTCCATGAACGGCGTGACCGTTCAACGGCAGAAGGCCCTGGAGTTTGCGAACGAGGCCGACGCGGTGCTGATCGGCAGCGGAATCAGGACACGCGAAATCGCTGCCGACGGGGAACTCCTTTCCCGGATCCGGCTGGACCCGGCGCGGCAACTCATCGGGGCCCAGTGCTCCGGCACCTTGCTCCTCGCCAGGCTGGGGCTGATCGGCGATCTCCCGGCCTGCACGGACATGACGACCAAGCCCTGGGTCATGGAGGCGGGCGTCACGGTTATCGATGCCCCGTTTGTCGCCCACGGCAATGTCGCGACGGCGGGCGGCTGCCTGGCCTCGCAATACCTCGCGACCTGGATGATCGCGCGCGGCGCGGGCCTCCGCGCAGCCGAGGAGGCGATGCACTATGTTGCCCCGGTCGGCGAAAAGCAGAACTATATCGAGCGCGCGCTGGCAGCCATCGCCCCCTTTCTCCCTGCCGCGCAACCGCAGACGGCCTGAAAGACGGCGGCCCAGCCGGGGCCACCGGCTCTACAGCCGGCCGCCCTTCCACACGACCCGGCCGATCACGTCGACGTCCGGCAGCCCCACTTCGACCGGCAGATAGGCTTCGTTCGCGCTGATGAGCTTGATCGCGCCGGGGCGCACCTGCTGCACCCGCTTGACGTGCAGCGCCTCGCCCAGCCGCACGACGTGGACCCCGTCGCGCAAGGGGCGCGGGGTGCGGTCGACCAGGATCTCGTCCCCGTCGCGCAACAACGGCTCCATCGAATCGCCCGATACGGCGATGACCGAAAGCATGGCCGGGTCGAAGCCCTGTTCGCGCAGCCAGCGGGCGGAAAAGCGGAACGCGTCGAACGGCAGTTCCTCCGCCCCGAACGCCCCCGGCCCGGCGGATGCGTCGAGCGCGAGGCGCGGCACCGCCACCCACGCCCCTTGCCGCCGCGCACTGGGCGAATCGGCGGAAATTTCTCCCGGACCACCCAGTTCCGATTCGCCGACGCCGAAGAACCCGGCGAGCGTCGCACGGTCTTTCTCGTCCAGCTTCCGGGGACTGCCCTTGCGGATATATTGCTGCAAATACGAAGGGTTACGCCCGATCATCTGCGACAAGGCGGCAAGGCTGACCCCCTGGCCATCGGCCAGTTCGAGCAGGCGCTTTCGTGCATCGGGCATGGCATTTTCCTCAGGTTTTTCCGTCATTCGATCCTACACATAGGATTTTTCCTAGACAAGTAGGATTTCACGCGCAACGAATCGGCCCAGTCGAATCGCTTCGCTGGGGGATGACCGAATGCTCATCAGAAAGATCGAAAAATTCCTGCGCCGGACGGGCATGCCGGCCACGAAATTCGGGCGGCTGGCCGCGCACGATCCGCGTTTCGTGCTCGACCTGCGGATGGGCCGCATTCCCCGTACAGGGACGGAAAGAAAGGTGGAACATTTCATGAACATTTATGAGAATGCCGTGACCGGGGAGACTGCCCATGCGCGTTGAACGAATCGTCTCCGTCCCCCGCACCCGCCGCTCGGCTGCCGAACGGCTGCGCGATGCCCTCGCTACGCTGGCCGAAGGGCAGGCGCAAATGCTCGGCCACAAGGAAACGCCGTGGGCCAGCATCACGTTCGCCGGCACCCGCCACCGGCTTGCCATGGTGTTCGAAGGTCCGGCCGCAATCGCCGCCGGCGAGCGGTTCATCGACGCCCTGCCCGATCACGAGTTCGCGATTCCCCGGCAGCTTGTCGCCGACGCGAATGTCCTGGCCGTGGACCACCGCCTCGCGCCGGACCCGCACATGGCCGTTACCGTGGAGATCCTGCTGCTGGAGGAAGGCTGACGGCCTGCCTCAGTACCCCTTCGCCGGGTCGTAGACCGGCTCCGGCGGGCGCCCCGCGCGGTAGTTTTCGAGATTGCCGAGGAAACGTTCCGCCGCGCGGGTGAACACCGTGTCCTGCGAACGGCCGGTGAGGTGCATGGTGACCAGGACATTGTCCATCGCCCACAGCGGGTTGTCCGCGGGCAACGGCTCCGGGTCGGTCACGTCGAGCATGGCCCCGGCAATGCGCCCTTCCTCGAGCGCCCGGATCAGCGCGGGCTGGTCGACCACGGTGCCGCGCGCGACGTTGACCAGCATGGCGTCCGGCTTCATCGCGGCCAGTTCCGCCGCGCCGATCATCTGCGCCGTCTCGTCCGTCGCGGGCGCGCACAGGACCACCCAGTCGAATTCGCCGAGCCGGGCCTGCCATTCGCCCGGGCGCAACGCCCCGTCCGCGCCTGAACGGCTGACCGGCGTCACTTCGACATCGAAGGCCCACAGCCGCCGGGCCAGTTCGCGCCCGATCGAACCGTAACCGACCACCAGTGCCCGGCTGCCTGCCAGTTGCCGCTTGCCCGGCGAATCGAGCAGCCATTCGCGCCGGTCCTGCGCCCGCAGGACAGTGGGGAACTGCTTGGAAAGCGCCAGCATGCCCAGCACGACATATTCCGCGATCGGCCCGGCGCTGAGCCCCGCCCCCTTGGTAATCATGACCCCGCGATCCAGCAGCACGTCGAGCGGCAGGTAATCCAGCCCCGCCCCGATCGTGACCAGCCAGCGCAGCTTTTCCGCGCGGCGAATGGCCTCGGCCATGGTGG
>JAQVEQ010000083.1 GCA_028697875.1 Novosphingobium sp.
CGGGGGGAGCCTGCAATAACCGGCTTTCCCGCCGCCGTCAGGGAATGCCCGCCCCGCGCAGGTCCAGCCTGACCCGTTCGATCCGGCCCTGTCCCACGTCGAAATCGCTGCTGCCTTCGAAATCGACCGTGGTGCAGATGTAGAGCGTGCGCCGGTCCGCGCCGCCGAAAGCGCAAGCCAGGGCGCGGCGGCCTTCGGCCAGGCGGACGACATGGGTCGCCTCCCCGCCTTCGACGACCCGGAGCACACCCGGCCCCGGAGCGACTGCGCCGTCCGCATAGGCAACCGGCGAGGCCGCCCAGACACCGCCCGCATCGTCGAGGCACATGCCATCGGGAATCGCCCCGTCCGGCAACTGGGCGAACACCCGGCGATCCGACAGCGCGCCGCTGGCCGGGTCGATCGTGAAGGCCGAAATGCGCATGCCCGTGCTTTCCGCCACGTAGAGCGTGCGTCCATCCGCACCGATCGCCATACCGTTGGGCGAAAGCATCTCGCCCGCGGCAATGGCCGTCTGCCCGTCCGGCGCGACTGTCAGGATGTCGGTCGGCGGCGGCATGCCCGGCGTCTGGTCGTCCCAGATGTTGTAGCCCGGCTGGCTGACGTAGGCGCGATCGCCAGCAACGACCATGTCGTTGAGCACGAAACGGCAAAGCCCCGAAAGGTCGGCATGGACTTGCACGCCATCGGCGGAAAGGCGCAGCAGCGCGCGCTTTCTGGACGACACGACAAGCAGATCGCCATTGTCGAGAAAACCCAGCCCGCCGACGAAATCGTCCGGCGACTGGTAAAGCAGTTCGGGCTTGCCCCTCTCTTCCAGGCGATAGACCCGCCCGCCGCGAATATCCGAATAATAGAGCGCCCCGTCATGCCACCGCGGGCATTCCGGCACGGTCAGTCCTTCGACAACGGTTTCGACGTCCGAAATAACGATCATGATCCTCTTCCCGCCTGCACGGCCTATCCATCCGCGCCCTTTGCGGGCGTCGGCGGCGGAACCTAGGCAGGACAGGAAAGCGAGGCAAGCAGGCTTTGCGCGCCGGCCATTGCCCCGGCCATGGCGGTCAGGCGCTGTAACCAGTCCTTCATACAGAACGCCTAGGAACCGCGGCGAAAGCGGGTTCGAGCGAGAATCCCGCCAGGATGCGAAACGCGATGGAACTTCTTGTCAGCCGGATGACCGGACAAGCCGCCGCAAGCACTTGTCTTTGCGGACCATCCCCCTGCCATGCTATCGCACCGGGCAAGATCGCGTAGTTCGCATTGCCAACAACCATGACCGGAGAGGATTCCTGGCCCATGTTGATGGAGAACAGCACGCGTGCATGACATCGTTTCTTCCCAGCCGGTCGCACGATCGCCGGGCGACCCTGCAGAGCCGGCACACTCCGCACCGCAGGAAAACGGCATGGAGGCAGGTTTCGCCAGCCTCGACCGGTTTGCCGCGGCTACCGGCGCGCGGCTGACCGGCGGGCTTTCCGTCGTCGCGTCCATGCTGGCGATGGCGGACTGGTCGATGCACCTCGCCACCATGCCCGGCAAGCGGACCGAACTGGGCCTCGAAGCCTGGCGCACGGCGGTGCGCTATTGGGAAAACGTGGCCAGCACCATCATGGATGCCGACACGCCCCCCATGGTCGAACCGGAACCCGGCGACAACCGTTTCCGCGATCCGGCATGGAACGGCATGCCCTATCGTTTCCTGCGCGACGGCTTCCTCGCGACGGAAGGCTGGTGGCGCTCGGCCACTTGCGGCGTCAGGGGCGTATCGCCGATCCACAAGGAAATGGTGTCCTTCTCCGCCCGCCAGTGGCTGGACGTCTTCTCTCCTTCCAATTTCCCGCTGAGCAATCCCGAAGTGACGCGCAAGGCGCGGGAAACCGGCGGGTACAACTTCGTCACCGGCCTGCTCAACTGGATCGACGATGTCGGCCGCCTCGCCGGACACCGCCCGCCGGCCGGGACCGAGGACTTCGTCGTCGGCAAGGATGTCGCCGTTACGCCGGGCAAGGTGGTCTACCGCAACCACCTGATCGAACTGATCCAGTACGCGCCGGCAACGGAAAAGGTCGCGGCCGAACCGGTCCTGATCGTGCCGGCCTGGATCATGAAATATTACATTCTCGACCTTTCGCCGGAAAACTGGCTGGTGAAGTACCTGGTCGACCGCGGCCACACGGTGTTCTGCATCTCGTGGCGCAACGTGACGGCGCAAGACCGGAACGTCTCGCTCGACGATTACCGGCGGCTCGGTCCGATGGCGGCGCTGGACGCGATTTCCGAAATCATGCCCGGAACGAAGATCCATGCCGCCGGCTATTGCCTGGGCGGCACGCTGCTGTCGCTGACGGCGGCGGCCATGGCGGAGTTCGGCGACGACCGGCTCAAGACGATGACTCTGTTCGCCGCGCAGACCGATTTCACCGAACCGGGCGAACTGGAACTGTTCATCAACGACAGCCAGGTCGCCCTGCTCGAAGCCATGATGTGGCAGCGCGGACTGCTCGACGCCTCGCAAATGGCCGGTGCGTTCCAGATCCTGCGCTCCAACGACCTCATCTGGTCGCGGCTCGTCCATGAATACATGATGGGCGAACGCAGCCCGATGATCGACCTGATGGCATGGAACGCGGATACGACGCGGATGCCCTACCGCATGCACTCGGAATACCTGCGCTCCATGTTCCTGCGCAACGACCTCGCCTCGGGCCGCTATGTGGTGGACGGCCACCCGGTCACACTGAACAATATCCGCACGCCGGTCTTCTCCGTCGGCACCGAACGGGATCACGTCGCGCCGTGGCGTTCGGTCTACAAGATCCACTACCTCGCCAATACCGAAGTCACCTTCCTGCTGGCGAGCGGCGGGCACAATGCCGGGATCGTCAGCGAACCGGGCCATCCCCACCGGCATTACCGCATCGCGACCTACCACCCGCACGACGTGTGCTTTTCCGCCGACGAATGGGCCGGACAGGCCGAACGGCGCGAAGGCTCGTGGTGGGTCGCCTGGGAACAGTGGCTGGCGGATCACTCCGGCCCGGAACAGGTCGCTCCGCCGCCCATGGGCGGACCCGAAGCAGATACCGGCCGCATGATGGATGCGCCCGGCAGCTATGTGTTGCAATCATGATGATGAAATCGGCCAGCGCGCCGCTGGTAAACCGCACTTTCGACGAACTGGCAGTGGGGGATACGGCCTCGCTCGTCCGCCTTGCCACGCCCGACGACATCAAGCTGTTCGCGGCCGTTTCGGGGGACGTCAATCCGGCCCACCTCGACGCGCAATACGCCAAGAGCGACATGTTCGGCCATGTGATCGTCCACGGCATGTGGACGGCGGCGCTGATCTCCACCGTGCTGGGCACGCAGTTGCCCGGTCCGGGCACGATCTATCTCGGGCAGGACCTCAAGTTCCTGCGTCCGGTGGCGCCGGGCGATACTATCACCGCCACGGTCACAGTGACGGAAAAACGGGATGAAAAGCACATCGTCCTGTTCGACACCGTGTGCACCAACCAGGACGGCGACAAGGTCCTTTCCGGCACGGCGACAGTGATCGCCCCTGCCGAAAAGCTCTCGCTCCCGCGCATTCCGGTGCCCGAAGTCTCGATCCGCGGGGTCGACCGCTTCGCCCCGATCCTGGAACAGGCACGCGCGATGGAACCGATGCCGACGGCCATCGTCCATCCCTGCAACGTCGCCGCGATCCAGTCCGCCATCGAAGCCCGCGACGAAGGGCTCATCACGCCGGTGCTGGTCGGCCCGCGCGAGAAGATCGAAGCGGCGGCCGAACAAGCCTCGCTTTCGCTGGCGGGCATCCGCATCGAAGCGACGGAACACAGCCATGCCGCGGCCGAACGGGCAGTCGAACTGGCGACGGCGGGCGAAGTCACGTCCCTGATGAAAGGCAGCCTGCACACCGACGAACTGCTCGGCGCGGTGGTGGCGGCGGGGTCCGGCCTGCGCACCGACCGGCGCATCAGCCACGTCTACGTCCTCGACGTGCCGTCCTATCACAAGGTGCTGACGATCACCGACGCGGCGATCAACATCGCCCCGACGCTCGAACAGAAACGCGACATCTGCCAGAACGCCATCGACCTGATGCACGTGCTCGGCGTCGACAATCCGTTCGTCGCGGTCCTCGCGGCCGTCGAAGTCGTCAATCCGGTAATGCCCGCCACGCTCGACGCCTCGGCCCTGACCGTCATGGCGATGCGCGGGCAGATCACCGGGGCACGGGTCGACGGGCCGCTCGCCTTCGACAACGCGATCAGCCTCGACGCGGCGAAGATCAAGCAGATCGACTCGCCCGTGGCGGGCCATCCCGACATCCTGCTGGTGCCCAACCTCGAAGCCGGCAACATGCTGGCCAAGCAGCTGATCTACCTCGCGGGCGCCGACGCGGCAGGGCTCGTGCTCGGTGCGCGGGTGCCGATCATCCTGACCAGCCGCGCGGATTCGCTGAAAGTCCGCCTCGCCTCGGTCGCGCTCGCCAAACTTGCGGCGGCCCATCGCAAGACTGGGGGTCCGTCATGAACGAAGGGCATCTCGTCCTTACTTTCAACGCCGGTTCGTCGACTATCAAATACGGGTTGTTCGACTGCACGGCAGGCGAGCCGGTGCATATCGGCAGCGGGATCGTGGACTTGCGGCGCGAACCCCTGATGCTCCACATGCAGGAAGGCGCAGTCATCGACGACATCGCGCTCACCGCGCCGCTGACGGAAGACCTGCGCGAAGTGATCGACGAAGTGCTGGACCGATTGGGCGAGCATTTCCCGCTCGGCAGCCTGCTGGCCGTGGGCCACCGGGTGGTCCATGGCGGGGACCAGTTCGACGGCCCGGTACGCATCGACGACACGAACCTGCTTGCGATGGAAGCGCTCGTCCCGCTGGCCCCGCTCCATCAGCCGCACAATCTCCAGCTGGTGCATGCGCTGCGCCACCTGCGCCCGGACCTTACCCAGGTGGCCTCGTTCGACACGGCGTTCCACCGCACCCAGTCCAACCTCGTGCGCCACTTCGCCATTCCGCAGGAATTGTTCGACGAAGGGGTCAAGCGGTACGGCTTCCACGGGCTGTCCTACAAGTACATCGCCAGCCGGCTCGCCCGGCTCGAACCCTCGCTTGCCGCGGGCCGGGTCGTCGTCGCCCATCTCGGCAGCGGGGCCAGCCTGTGCGGGATCGAAGGCGGCAAGAGCCGCGACACCTCGATGGGCTTTTCGACGATCGACGGGGTGCCGATGGCGACGCGCTGCGGCGCGCTCGATCCCGGCGTCGTCATCCACCTGCTCAAACAACGCCGCATGCCGCTCGAAGAGGTGGAAGACATGCTCTACCACCGCTCGGGCCTGCTCGGGCTTTCCGGCATCAGCGCCGATTGCCGCGACCTGCTGGAAAGCGGGGCCCCGGCGGCGCAGGAGGCCGTGGAATACTTCGCCCTCCACGTCGCGCGCACGGCCGCCGCGCTGGCGACCACCATGGGCGGCCTCGACGCACTGGTGTTCACGGCCGGGATCGGCGAACACCAGCCGCCGGTGCGCGAGGCCGTCTGCCGCCACCTGGCATGGCTCGGGCTGGAACTCGACAGCGAAGCGAACGCCGCCAATGCCACGCGAGTCCACGCCGCATCGAGCCGGGTCGCCGTGCTCGCGATCCCCACGGACGAGGAACAGGTGATCGCGGAGGAAGCCCTCTCGGTCGGCCAGCCTCTGCCCGCCTGACCCTGCCCGCTTGACCCTGCCCGGCCGGATATCCTCCGGCGTCAGGCCTGGCCGAAAAAGCGGATCAGGGCCCACACCCCCAGCCCTGCGGCAAGGACGAGGACGAGCGCGAGCAGAGGCGAGGCGAAGCGCAGCGGCGGGGCCTGCCCCGTCCATTCGCGCGAACCGGTCAGCATCGCACCGACGAGGTTTTCCCGCTTGAACAGCCGGTACCAGGCGATCGCCAGCACATGCAGCGCGATCAGCGCCAGGAGCAGGTTGAACACCAGGTGGTGCGCTTGCGCCGCCGCGCGGCCGGTATCGAAATCGACGAGATAGGCGAACGGCCCCGATTCCAGGCCATCCACATCGACCGCGAAGAAGCCGAGCGCGACTTGCGCGAACAGCAGGGAAAGCATGGCCAGCACGCTCCAGCCGCCCGCCGGGTTATGGCCCGGACGGGCAGGCGTTCCACGCTGGAACAGGCCCTGTGCGAGATAGGCGGCAACGGCGCGGGGGCCGCGCAGGAACTGGGAAAACCGCGCCGTCGTGCTGCCGGCGAAACCCCAGGCCAGCCGGAACAGCAGCAGGGTCAGGATCGCGTAACCTGTCAGGCGGTGCCAATCGAGCATCCCCTGTTCCCCCGTCCACCACGCGCAGCCGATCAGGCCGGCCAGCGCCCAATGGAACAGGCGGACGGGCGCGTCCCACACCTTGAGGCGGGAAACCGGGAGAGACGGGGCAACCATTATTTCTCGCGGAACTGGGAATGGCAGCCCTTGCAGGTCTTGCCCAATGCATCGCGGGCCTTGGTCATGGCCGCCAGGTCACCGCTCCTGGCCGCGGTATCCAGGGCCTTCGCCGAACGCGCCAGGGCCGCGGTATATTTCCCGAACTCCGTGGGATTCGACCAGATTTCGGCCTTCGCCTTGGTTTTCAGGCCGGATTCCGGTCCGCTTCCCGCCGGGAAATGATCCTTCACCAAGGCGGCGCGGCGAGCGATATCCTTCGCCGCCGGACCGACCGTGTTAATGTCGGGCGCGCCGGTCTTGAGTTCGTCGTTGACGGTCTTGAAGGCGCCGCCGATTTCCTTGAAATTGGCTTTCCTGACGGACACCGCATCGGCAATGCTCAGCGTCGCGGCGGACGCTGCGGCGGCCCCGGCCAAGAGGGCGAAGGCTACTGCCACGCGCACACCGGGATTCGTCCTCGATCCTGAATTCGTCACCTGTTTTCTATCCTTCTTCGTCATGGCTCCCCGCCATCCCCGGCCACGATAGTCGCGTGAAGCGGCCGTAAACACCACCTTTTTTCCGATCACCGGCAAGGGCAATTCGGCGCACGGGCGTCAGGCCCGCGATACCCCGGCACTCTCCCGCAAGCGTTGGCGGTACGTGGTCGGCGGCACGCCGAACCAGTCGCGGAAGGCGCGGCGGAAAGCATCGGAATCGCAGAAATCGAGCCGGGCGGAAATCGCCTCGATCGGCGCGGCGGAATGACGCAGCAGGTCGAGCGCGACCTCGCGCCGGCAACTGTCCCGGATCTCGCGGTAATTCGTCCCGGCCCGCGCCAGGCGGCGGCGCAGGGTGGCCGCGCTCATCCCCAGCGCATCGACCACGTCCTCGAACGGCGGCAGTACATGCCTGTCGCGCAACGAGCGCAACGCGATGCGGCGGACACGGAGCGAGATGGCCTCGTCTTCTTCGTCCATCCCCAGCGTGTTGAACAGGAAGCTGTCGTCGGGCCGCCTGCTGATCTCGTCGAGCGTGCGCACGACCGGGTGATCGAGATAGACCACGGGGAAACTGAAGCCGGTCCAGCCCTGCGCCAGATGCAGCGGGTGCGGCAGGGGCGGCAGGCCGAGCGACGCGAAGCGGTCTTCCGGATAGTCGAGATAGACGCCCGCGACCGGCAAGGACTGCGCCACCAGCAAACTGAGCAGGGCGTGGACGCGCGCGATCCCGTGCAAGTCGATCAGCAGACTTTTGGCCGTCGAATGGCTCCGCCGGGCGTCCAGTTCGACCCGCGCCTCCTCCCCGCTCCGCCGGAGAGTCAGGCGGCCGCAGCGTCCGTCGATTGCCTGGAAGCAATCGGCGCAACGTTCGATCGATTCGCGCAAGGTCCGCCCGCTCGACAGGACATAGCCGATCACGTGCCAGTCGCCCGGCCGCAGCGCCTGCCGGCCCGTCTCCCGGCTTTCCTCCGCCGCGAGCAGGGCTATTGCCCGTCCGTTCAGGCGCGCCAGCTCCAGCGAGGAGAAGTGCCCGGCAATGGCCGCCGGGTCGTCCGACGGACAAGCGAGGCCGAGACTGTCGAACAATTCCGAAAAACCGCCGAACGCGGCCCGGTACTGTTCGAGCGTGCGAGTCAGGAACCGCTCGCCCAGCAGCCATTCGCCGGCTCCGTTCTTCATGGCTTGTTCCAACATGGCATTACTGCTCAATATCGCGGGCCGAGCGAATGGGCAAATCGGCCGTAATTCCGAGAATTTCCGTCGACACCCGCCAATCATCCGCCCGGACTGCGCAATATTGCCACCCCGCTTGAGCGGTTATGGGGTGTTGCGAAGGAGGCGCCCGGTCCAGATTGGCCGGAGATCGAAAACGGCTTGGGGGGAGAGCCGGAGGTGCAACGAATGAAAAGGCATACTTATTGGGTCCGGGCGGCTGGCATCGGGACTCTCGTGGCCGCCGCCACGCTTCTCGGCGCGGCGGATTCGCCGACCGGCGGCGAACAGGGCGTGCGCGCCTTCGTGCTCAGCAATATCTACATCGCCAGTTCCGGCGATGCCGGCACCTGCCCGCAGATGGCCGACGGCGGGCTGGAAACCTATTACAAGCTGCTGCCGCCGGAAGAACGGGCCAAATACGCTTCGGCCAAGGACCCGGACAAGATCGAGCAATCCAAGCGGATGCTGCTCGAAAAGGACATGAACGAACATTACGGGTTCCGCCGGGTCGCGATCCGCGGCGGCAGTCCGGGCGGCGCGGTTCCACAGGCGAAACTGCCCGAAGGGTTCGATCCCAACGCCGCCCCTACCCCGCAAGACGCGCTGGCTATCGGCGCGCTCAATGGATTCCCCAAGGGGCGCGGGCGGCTGGCCTTTTCCAACCTCACTGTCGCGTACAGTTCGTGCACCAACCCCGAGGACTTTCCCGAGCTGGCGCGCGGCTTCACCACTTACGACGGCAAGGTCGCACCGGGGATCGATCTCGACGGCAAGCGGAGCAAGGACGACTTCACCGGGATGGACGGCGCGAAAGGCGTCGACAACCAGCTCTGGCGTGCGGTCGGCTGCGTCAAGCCGTTCCGCGAATATGGCGAACGCAAGGTCGCGAAGAAGATCTTCATCTCCGCGCGCGCGCCGACCATCGTCGAATTGCGCGGCGTCGACGACCCGCGCAACGACAACGACGTCACGGTCAACGTCTACGCCGCCGCCGACCCGGTCGTGCGCGACGGGCGCGGCGAGGCGCTGGCCCGCGCCAGCTTCGCGCTCGATCCCGACAAGAGCCTGCGTTCGACCACGCGCGGGCGGATCGTCGACGGGGTGCTGACCACCGACCCGGTCGATCTCAGGCTCAATTACAAGGAACAGATCGTCGATGCCCCGCGCGAGTTCCGGGGTGCGCGGATCGTCGCCAGGCTCCTGCCCGACGGCAGCATCGAAGGCAGCATCTACGGCTACTACACGCTGGAGAGCTACTGGAGTTCGGTCGAGCAGATGACTCAGAACGGCGCCAATCTGACCGAAGTGTCGTGCGCCGGGATCAGGCAGGCGATCGAACGTTTCGCCGACGGCTACAGGGACCCGGCAACCGGGCGCTACACCGCTATTTCCTCGGCCTTCGACTTCCTGGGCGTGCGCGCCTTCACCATCCATCCCGAACAGCAGGCGTCCGCCCAATGAAGCCTTTCGTCCGCTCCCCGCTGAAAGCCGCAATGGCCGGCCTTGCCCTGGCAGCCGCCGCAGGCGCCGCGCTGATCGGTGCGCAAGCCGCCGGGCCTAATGAGGCCGGAGCCGGCCCGGTCATGGTCCGCAAGCTGACCGAGGACCAGTACCGCCGCAGCATCGCGGACATATTCGGCCCCGGCATCAAGGTCGTCGGCCGGTTCGAACCGGACCTTCGCGTCGAAGGGCTGCTGGCCGTCGGCACCAGCGCCGTATCGGTCACGCCGGGAGGCTTCGAACAGTACGAAGCCATCGCGCGCGGGATTGCCGGCCAGGTGACCGGCGAGGCCCATCGCGCGGAACTGGTCGGCTGCGCGCCGGGGGCATCGGACCGCAACGGGGCGAAATGCGCCGCGTCCTTCATCCGCCGCGTCGGGCTGCGCCTCTATCGCCGTCCGCTTTCGGCGCAGGAAGTGAACGGCCTCACTTCCGTCACGCTCGCTGCGGCCAGGGAACTGGGCACATTCGACGCGGGGCTGTCGGCCACGCTGGCGGGGATGCTGGCAAGCCCCGACTTCCTCTTCCGGATCGACCGGGCCGCCAGGTCCGGCGAGACTGTCGACAGCTGGGCCAAGGCCAGCCGCCTGTCCTTCCTGCTGTGGGACACCACGCCCGACAAGGACCTGCTGGACGCGGCGGCGAACGGCGCGCTCGACACGCCGCAAGGGCTGTCCCGTCAGGTCGACCGGATGATCGCCTCGCCCCGCTTCAGCGAGGGGGTGCGCGCCTTCTTCACCGACATGCTCCAGCTGGGCGACATCGACAATCTGTCGAAGGACGTGCTGATCTTCCCGGCCTACAGCACCTCGGTCGCCGAAGCGATGCGGGAACAGACCCTGCGCACGATCACCTACCTTCTGGTCGACCAGGACCGCGATTACCGCGACCTGTTCACTGCCCGCCAGATCGCCATGAACCGCCTGCTCGGCCCGGTCTACGACATCCCGGTGGGGAAGCAGGGCTGGTACATCCACGAATTTCCGGCGGGCGACCCGCGCACCGGGCTGCTGACTCACGCCAGCCTGCTGGCGCTGCATGCGCATCCGGGCCGCACCTCGCCCACCCTGCGGGGCAAGGCGCTGCGCGAGATCCTGCTGTGCGAAAAGGTCCCCTCGCCCCCGGCCAACGTCAATTTCGCCGTGGTGCAGGACGTCAACAACCCGACACTCAAGACCACGCGGGCACGCCTGCTCGCCCATCTCGACGACGAATCCTGCTCCACCTGCCACAAGATCACCGATCCGCTGGGGCTCGGCCTCGAACAGTTCGACGGCGTGGGCCAGTTCCGCACGCGCGAGAACGGGGAATCGATCGACGTGACCGGCACGTTCGAAGCCTCCGGCTATGACGGCGCGGCACAGCTCGGCAAGCTGTTCGCCGGAAGCAGCCAGGCCAATTCCTGCCTCGTGCGCACAGCATGGAAATACGCCCACGGGCGCGAACCGTATGGCGCCGACGCCAGCGATCTTGCCGCACTGGGCGAGACTTTCGCCCAGCAGGGGCACCGGATGAAGGCACTGTTCCGCGCCCTGGCTCTCGATCCCGATTTCTATTCCCTCGCCCCCGGCGGGGCAAAACCGGCCGCGACACTCGCCGCAGGCGCGATGCACAAGGAGACGACCCCATGAGCGGCAACGGACATTCGCGCCGCGGCTTCCTGATGAAAGGCGTGCTGGGCGGGATTTCGGTCAGCGTCGGGCTGCCGATCCTCGACATGATGCTCGACGACAGCGGTACGGCCTACGCCGCGACGCTGGGCGGCGGGCCCCTGCCACAACGGTTCGGGACGTGGTTCTGGGGCTGCGGGATGATCCCCGGGCGCTGGCAGCCCAAGGCGACCGGCACCGACTACGACCTGCCGCCGCAACTGGCGCCGGTCGCCCCGATCCGCGAACATATCGCGGTGCTGAGCGGCTTCGACGTAATGCTCGACGGCAGGGGCAACCTGCCGCATATCTCGGGCAATACCGCCGTGCGCACCGGCGGCCCTTCCGACACCTGGCAAGGCATCCGCGCCCCGACGTTCGACGTGCTGATCGCCGACGCGATCGGCAGCGGATCGTTCTTCCGCAGCCTGGAACTCAGCGCCGACGGCGATCCGCGCACGAGCTATTCCTTCCGCAACGGGACCAGCATGAACGCCGCGATCCCGACGCCGTACGACTTCTACCAGAAGATCTTCGGGACCGACTTCCACGATCCGAACAAGGCGGACTTCAAGCCCGACCCGCAGCACATCGTGCGGCGCAGCGTGCTGTCGGCCGTCAGCGAACAGCGTCAGGCACTGCTCGCCCGGGTCGGCTCGGCCGACCGCCAGCGGCTCGACCAGTACTTCACGTCCGTGCGCGAGATGGAAGACAAGCTGTCGCTGCAATTGCAGAAGCCGCCGCCCGCCGAAGCCTGCGCCGTTCCCCAGGCCGTGGCGGCACCCAAGGGGACGATCGACATATTTACCACTTAAATTATAGGTATAACTTAAGTAAAGCAGTGATCACTTCCTACGGTAAACATACCGCAAACGGCTGCCACAAAGAGGTTTGAGGGGTGCACCCCCCTCAGGGGGTAG
>JAQVEQ010000084.1 GCA_028697875.1 Novosphingobium sp.
GTCACCGCTCGACTGCAAGCGAAGTTCAGACGAGTAAGTCTCGAACGAGGTGAACAGATCCTGGATCCGTTCGAAGTTCGGGATAGCGTTACCCACATCCTGGTCACGCAACTGCTGCAGCTTGCTGTTCTGATAGCCGAGGTTCAGAACGATTTCGGCACCGCCCAGATCGTACGTGCTGTTCAGAGTAGCGATGTGAGTCTTGTTCGTGAATTCCAGAGGGCCTTCGATGACCGACTTGCGATCGCTGATCGACAGCGCCGGACCAGAGAAGTTGCCGCTTGCACCGATTTCGGCACCCGGCCCGAACGCGGCGATCCAAGGCTGCAGCTTGGCATCCAGATACTGGTACATCACATACGTGGTCCAGTTCTCGGTCGGCTGCAAGGTCAGCGAAACGCGCGCACTCTTGGTCTTGTTCGACGACTTGCGGCCGTCGACATTGGTGACGCCGGCAACGTCGTTCTCGTCATAGAGGCCGGAAACGCGAATCGCGACCTTGTCCTGGACGATCGGCACGGAAACGGCACCCTGGATGTTCAACCCATTCTCGGTCGTACCAGCCGCCTGCGCGTAACCCTCGATTTTATTCAGGTCCGCCCGCTTGGTGCCGAACAGGAGAGCGCCCGCCGGCGAGGTCTTGCCGCGGAAAAGACCCTGCGGACCGCGCAGGATTTCCACCTGACCAAGGTCGTAGATCGCGGTGAACACGGTATTCGCGTTAACGCCGATTTCGTTGTAGAACACTTCCACCGCCGGCGAGGTACCGCCATCCGGATCGAACGAGATGCCGCGCAGCGTGGCGGTGTTGTTGCGCCCGCCCGCATTGGTCAGTTCAAGGCCCGGCGAAAGGTTCTGGATTTCCTTCGTATCGAAGATGTTCAACTTCTGAATATCTTCACCCGTCACGACGTCGATCGCCATCGGGGTGTCCTGCAGCGCAGTCTCCTGACGGGTCGCGGTAACGATAATCTCGTTGTTGTTGTAGCCACTCTCGGCCTGGGCAAAAGCCACGGCCGGAATGGCAACGGTGGAAACGCCACAGCACAACAGTGCCGCGCGCGAAAGCGCATTTTTCCGCATTGGTAATCCTCCCCTATTTATATGCGGTTACGTCATAATATCAGCAGTGTATCAGGCGGCCTCCGAATAGATTGCGGTCGGGTTGGCCCCTTCCGGATAAATTTTCGGCGTGCCGAAATCATAAGCCGCGATCAGCGTGCGAATGAACTGGGGGTCGCGCATCGGGTCGGTCGGCGTTTCGACTTCTATCCCGCGGCTGCGCATGTCCTTGAGCAAGGTTTCGAATACCCGGTCGTACGTCAGGTTATCGGTCCCTTCCATGTTCGTCTTGAGTTCGGCGAAATCCTCGAAGACTTCGGCCGACCAGTGCACCAGGAAACGCAGGTCCTCGGTGCGGTACTGGGCGATCACTTCGTCGCCGTTGACCAGGCGCCAATTGTCCTTGTCGGACGGATCGCCAGTGAAGCGGGTGTCGAACGACAGCCCCGCCGGGCGCTGCAGTTCGAGGGGGCCGTTGGCTTCGCCCCGGTGCATCATCATCTCGTTCTGGACAACGACGCCACGGTTGTAGATCGGCGGCTGCAGACGGCCCGGCGCCTTGGCCGGACCTTCCGGCCAGAAGGTGAAGCCGCTGCCCGGATCGTGGCTGAACCAGGTGATGACCTGCGCCATCTTGATCAGGTAATCCTTGAACAGGCCCGACTTGCCCATGACCGAACACAGCCACGTCGGCGAATTCTCGTAACGCACGCCACGGAAGCTCGGCGTATCGAGATGGCCGGGGTCGGTGTTGCCGCAAGGCCCGTTGATGTTGAACAGCATCATCTGCGGCTTGGCGTACTGGGCACCCCAGTAGGACTTGGCGTATTCGAGGAACGTCTCGTTATAGAAGCAGTCGAAGATCTCGGGATAGAGCGCCGTCGAATAATTGGCGTAGAATCCACGGAAGGTCGGCGTGAGAAACATGTCGAGCGTCGCTTCGACGCCTTCCGGCATCGAACCGGACATCGTCGCGATCAGTTCCTCGACCGAAGCGAAGTGCTGCGCCAGAATCGACTTCCACGGCCCCTGGGTCCGCACGACATCCAGCAGACGCGCAAGCTGGTCCTTGGAATAGACGTTTTCCAGTTCCCGGGGCGGAGACACCGGACGAAGAATATCGGAGAGCGCAACATTGCCTTGGACGCCAGTCATAGTTCCTCTCAGCTTCACGGCCAGCGATCAGGCCTTAATATGAACCGTAACGTTCAAAATACGGACGCAAGCGCCCCCGGTCAATGCGGGGCGTCCCCCTGCCCGGCATTTTCCGAACGCATCCGTACAATTGTGTTGCATTCCCGCATCACTGAATTGCACACCCACGCCGCGCGCGCTTTTCCTGCGATCATTCCGCATGGCCGGATCGCAACGCGCAATCCTCCCTTGAATCGCCGCGCAATCAATGTAAGTGGACACTCACCAATAGTAACCGACAGATTCGGGAGAACCCATGTCCACCAACAGCAAACTGACCCAGGCGCTCGATTCACTTCCCCTGCCCGACAGCCCTGAACTCAAGGCTGCGCTGGAAGCCGCCAATGAACCGACTCTGCTCGCCGCCTATGCGCACCTTTCGCGGGACATGGACCTCCTCGACCGTTGCGCGCCCTACATCAAGCCGGCCTTTTCCGGCATGCCGACCGCGATTCCGGCCGAACTGGTCGAGGAACTGCGCGGCAAGATGCACCACCTGCTGACGACTGGCGAAGGCCTGCACAAGGACATGCCGTCGGACGAGACGATCCAGCGCATCATGTCCGTGACCGTCGGCGAGAAGGTCGACGACGAATTCGTCGACCTCGTGTTCGACCAGTGTGGCTTCCGCCCGTGGATCGACCGCTCCGAGGTCGAAGGCCGCAAGCAGCCGCCGGCCGACTTCAAGGTCCTGGTGATCGGCGCGGGCCTGACCGGCATGGAAGCGGCGATGAAGCTGCGCGAAGCCGGTTACGACTATGTCGTCATCGAAAAGAATCCCGAAGTCGGCGGCACCTGGTGGGAAAACCGCTATCCCGGCGTCGGCGTCGACACGCCCAGCCACTTCTACAGCTTCAGCTGGGAAATCTGGCCGGACTGGAGCACCTTCCACCCGTCCGGCGACGACATGGAGCGCTATCTGCTCGAAGTCGCCGACAAGTATAACCTGCGCGAAAAAATGCGCTTCAACACCGCTGTCGAAACGCTGGTCTACGATGAGAAGTCGGGCAAGTGGACAGTGACCGTGCGCAACAAGGACGGGTCGACCGAAGACCTCGTCGTCAATGCGGTGATCAACGGCCATGGCCCGGTCAACCGCTTCAAGTGGCCGGAAATCCCGGGCCTGCACGATTTCAAGGGCCCGCTCGTCCACACCGCCACCTGGCCGGAAGACCTCGACGTCAAGGGCAAGCGCGTGGCCGTGATCGGCACCGGCGCCAGCTCGGCCCAGTTGGTCGGTGCCATCGCCCCGCTGGTCGCGGACATGAACGTCTACCAGCGCACCAAGCACTGGGTGATCCACAACCGCGAGGTCGCCGATGACGTGCCCGACGGGATGAAGTGGGCACTGATGAACATCCCGACGTTCCTCGAATGGTTCCGTTTCCGTGTCTACTGGAACGCGGCGGACGGCCTGTTCGAAAACGTGCTGAAGGATCCGGCCTACGAAGGCAACGACCTGGCCGTCTCCGCTTCGAACGAGGCGATCCGCCAGTTCGCGCTCAACCACATCCGGACCAAGTTTGCCGATCGCCCGGACCTGATCGAGAAGCTGACTCCGGACTTCCCGATCTTCTCCAAGCGCATCGTGCTCGACAATGGCTGGCTCGACGCGCTGCTGCGCGACAATGTCCATCTCGAAACCGGCGGTATCGCCCGCATCCTGCCGAACGGCGTGGAAGGCAAGGACGGCACCGTCTATGAGTGCGACATCATCGTCTGTGCCACCGGCTTCAACGTCGCCAAGATGATCGGCAACCTCACCATCAAGGGTGTCGGCGGCCGCGACCTGGGCGAGGAATGGGGCGAGGAAGATCCGCGCTCCTACATGGGCATGGTCATGCCGGGCTATCCGAACCTGTTCTGGACGGTCGGCCCCAACAGCGCTCCCAACCACGCTGCCGGCCAGAACCTGATCTCGGAATGCCAGGTCAACTGGATCATCGAAGCGCTCGACCGCGTGGTCGAAGCCGGTGCCAAGTCCTTCGAAGTGACCCAGGAAGCGTTCGATGCCTGGAACCGCAAGGTGGAGGCGCGCATGCCGGAGATGATCTGGACCCACCCCAAGGCCAACAGCTACTACAACAATTCCAAGGGCCGGGTCTTCCTGTCCTGGCCGTGGCGCTTGGTCGACTTCTTCACCGAGACGCGCAAGCCTGAAGAAGGCTGCTACGAACTCCACAAGTAAGGCAGGACACGGCGGGCCGGCAAAGCCGGTTCGCCGACCTCCAAAGCGAAAGGGCCGCCCCGGATTTCCGGAGCGGCCCTTTCTCGTACTCGGTGCGAGCGCCAAACTCATGCCGGCTATCGCAACGGATCAGTAGTGCCGCGCAAGCCCACCGTCGTGATAGATCGAGGCGCCGGTCACGAAGCGTGCTTCGTCCGAGGCGAGATAAACGAAAGCATGCGCCGTATCTTCCGGCACGCTTTCAATCCCCAGCGGACTGAGGTTGACCAGCCACTCAATACCCGCGTCGTCATAGTGCTCGCGCAGCAAGGGAGTAGTCGTCTGACCGGGATGGACCGAGTTGACACGAACGCGCTTCGGCCCGAGTTCAACCGCCGCGCAAAGGGTCAGCATCCGCTGGGCCGATTTCGATACGTGGTAGCCGATGTTCCCGCCGTTGGGCATGTAGGAGGCCATGGACACGGTGTTGATCACCGATCCGCCGCCAGGAAAGCGGTCGATCGATTCGGCCAGCGCGGGTGCGCAATACTTGATGCCGAGGAACGCACCGTCATGGTTGACGCCCATGACCTTGCGCAGGTCTTCCAACGATGTGTCCTCAACCCCGCCATGAATCGAAATCCCGGCGTTGTTCACCAGAACGTCTAGCTGGCCGAATTCGGCAAGGGTATCGGCAACCACCCGTTCCCAGTCGGCTTCACTGGTCACGTCATGTTCAACGAGCCGGAACGCGCCCGGATAGCCATCGCTGGCGACAAGGTCCTTGATCTCCTGCGCCTGTTCGCTGCGCATGTCGGTGGCAACCACAGCCTTCGCCCCTTCGCGCAGGAACGCCCGGCACACGGCGACGCCGATGTTGCCCAGACGTCCGGCTCCGGTGACGATGGCGACCTTTCCTTCAACTCGTCCCATTCTCTTTCCTTTCAGGATGTTATTGCAAAATTCAGGCGATGAACTGGCGGAAGACGTCCCACGGCACGTCGGACGTGTACATTGCGGATTCGTCCATCGAATCCAGCGGGATCTTGTACCCTTCGGGCGAGAAGGCCGCGTCGAAGTTCGCCATCGCGTCCTCGATCGTCCAGTTCTTGTCCGTCCCGCGATAACCGGCGCACACGCCCGGGAAGACGCGGGTGTAACCACCACCGCCGACCGAGAACATCTCGCCATTGCAGGGGGCATCGGCATGCGCCAGCATCGCGACCACCGGGGCCACCGCGCGCGGCGGGAAATCGCGCTGCATCAGGCCGTCGATCGCCTCGCCCATCAGCGCCGTCATGCGGCTGCCCGCGATCGGCATGATGCAGTTGACGCGGATGTTCCAGTTGTTGGCACGGGCAGCCGAACCGAGCGCCCGGGTCATCGCCCAGACCGCGCCCTTCGCCGCCGGGTAAGGTACGCCCGAACCCATGCCGAACCACGAACCCGACGCGACGTTGACGATGCGGCCATAGTCGTTGGCCTTCATCTGGGCCCAGACTTCGCGGCAGAGGTAGAACGTGCCGCTGGCGGAAACCGCCATGTCCCGGTCCCACATCTCGTCGGTCAGCGTTTCGAGCGGGCCCGAGCCGCTGACGATCCCGGCATTGTTGACGAGGATGTCCACCCGCCCCCAGCGATCCATCGCGTCGGCCACGATGGCCTTGGCCCCCGCCGACGTGGCGACCGTATCGCCATTGGCTTCGGCAATGCCGCCCTTCGCGCGCATTTCCGCGGCCGCGGCCCCGGCATAGCCCTGGTCCGCGCCCTCGCCCATGAAGTTGCCGCCCAGGTCGTTGACCAGGACCTTGGCCCCGCGTTCCGCCAGCAGGCTGGCATAGGCCCGGCCCAAACCACCACCGGCGCCGGTGACGATGGCAACCTTGCCATCGAAATTCATCGTGTTCATGCGATCTATCCTCTCTCAATCAAACTCGTACCGGGGCGTAGGGCCCCATGCGTTGTTCAGTCGGCCAAACGCTCTTTCAGGAACTGTCCGGCATCGGTCAGCACTTCGCGCGCGCCGGGCAGGAAACCGACCCACGAGGCGAAACCGTGGACCATGCCCGGATAGCGCTTCGTCACGACTTCCACGCCCGCATCGGCCAGCTTGGCGGCGAAAGCCTCGGCATCGTCGCGCGAGGGATCGCATTCGGCCGTAGCGACGAACGCGGGCGGGAAACCGGCCAGTGTCCGGGCAAGCACCGGCGAGGCCTGCGGATCGGTCTTCTGCGTGTCGGGATCGGTCAGGTACTGTTCCCAGAACCAGGCCACGTCGTCCTGCGTCAAGATCGGCCCTTCGGCGAATTCCTGCGACGACGCGGTCGGCACAAACGGATAAGTGCATGGCCCGTAGATATCGACAATCGCGCGGATCGCCGGCCCGTTCTCGTCGCGCGCGCGCAAGGCCGCGGCGCAGGACAGGTTGCCGCCCGCACTGTCGCCCGCCATGGCGAGGCGCGAGACATCGCCGCCCAGTTCGCCGGCATGTTCCGCCGCCCACAGCAGTGCGGCATAGGCATCCTGGGGCGCGGCCGGGAACGGATGTTCGGGGGCCAGGCGATAGTCGACCGAGATCACCAGCGTTTCGCCCCAAGCGCAGAGCGCGCGGGCGATCATGTCCTGGGTATCGAGGTCGCCCACCACATAGCCGCCGCCATGCAGGTAGACCGTCACCGGGAACGGACCGGTGCCTTCCGGTGTGTAGACCCGGATCGGCAAATCGCCGCCCGGCCCCGGAATCGTTTGATCTTCCACCTTGGCTACCACGGCATCCTGCGCCGGGGGAATGGCGACGGAGCTGTCGCGAACCGACTTGCGCAGCATATCGAGCGGGACATTGCGGACCCCGGGCCACGGCGGGGCATTCGCAAGCATCGCTTCAATCTGCGGATCGATCGGCATTCTACAGGCTCCTCTGATACGGGCTTGGGCGGACAGCGGCAGCCACGGCCCTGCCCGTGCGAATCGGGTACGTTATCGTTTACTTTAACGCGAGCACTTGTGAAATACTTTATGCCGCACGGTAATGGTGCAGGGAAGACAGCACAACCTCGCGCGTCGCGATAAGTGTTTACCCACTTTCATGGCCGTCCTAGGCTTCGGCAAAACGGCCGGAAGGAATCGGAAAACGTGAGAGCGATGGTCCTGGATGCATTCGGCGGCCCCGAAGTGCTGCACATGGCGGAAATCGAAAGGCCGGTGGCGTCGCCGGGCAATGTCGTCGTCCAGGTGGCCTATGCCAGCGTCAACCCGGCCGACTGGAAATCCCGCGAAGGCTGGCTGGCCCGCTATTTCGAGTATCGCTTTCCGTTCGTCGTCGGCTTCGACGCCGCCGGGATCGTGGCCGAAGTGGGCAATGGGGTCGAAGGACTCTCGGTCGGCGACCGGGTCGTCACGTCGAGCAATCAGGGCATCGGCGAACGCGGTTCCTACGCGCAATTCGTCCGCAGCAAGGCAGAACGGGTCGCCCGGCTGCCGGATCGCGTGTCGTTCCGCGAGGCGGCAACTCTCCCCACCGCAGGAATGACGGCATGGCAGGCCGTGTTCGATGTGGGCAATGCGGCCCCGGGCATGACGGTCGTCGTTAACGGCGGCGCGGGCGGCACAGGCGGCTTCGCGATCCAGCTGGCGAAGATGGCCGGAGCGAAAGTGGCGGCCACATGCAGCCCGCGCAATTTCGACTACGTGAAGTCGCTCGGTGCCGACGAGGCGATCGATTACCGCGAAGGCGACGTCTATGCGAAGATCCGCGCATGGGCGCCCGACGGCGTCGACCTGGTCGTCGATACCGTCGGCCAGGGGACGTTCGTCGGCGTGGCGGACGTCATGAAACGCGGCGGGATCGTGGCACCGATCGGTACGCTGATCGCGAACGAACCCACGATCGATCCCGCACGCGCCGAGGCCGCCGGAGTCACGGTCGTACCCACCATGGCCACGCACGAGAATCAGCCGCGCCAGCTCCGCGCGCTTGTCGAAGCGCTCGCTTCGGGAAAGATAAAGGCACCCGAATATACGGTACTGCCCCTGGCCGAAGCGGGCGAAGCCCACCGCCGCGTGCAGGAAGGCCATGTGCGCGGCAAGATCCTGCTCGAAGTCGACCAATCGTTGGAGAGGTAAGATGGACCCGAATATCGTTTCCGCCTTTCGTCCGAAGGCCCCGCCCCAGATCATCGAAAACGCCTATACCGAGGACCAGTACCGGCGCCTGCTGGGCGTGGTGCGCGACAATGGCCCATGGCCGCTGATCCTCGCACACCACTTCAAGAAACCCGAGGAAGTCATTGCGGCCACATCGGGTTCCGTGCCCGAAGGCGTGCAACTGACGTGGGAGCCGTTCCTCAACCCGAACTTCCGCGGCTACTACGGTGAAGGCGGCGTATGCCTCTACCCCGAGTTGGAGGACTGCTTCTACAACTCGAAGTTCCTCGATCTCGTCCGCCACTACTACGGCGCGGATTATGCCGTTCCCGAAACCTATCTGTTCAACATCCAGGGGCCGACTCCGGCGGGCGGTTCGCCACACCTCGACGGCACCGTGTTTCGCGGCATCGGCATGGAAGACACGCCGCCCTGGCTGCTCAACACCATGAACAAGTCGCTGCTGTTCCAGCGCTGGCAGGCGAAGAAGGCGCAAGTCATCGCCTGGTACTACAAGGGCGCGATCGGCGGCGGCTTCCACTACTGGCCCAATGGCCCGGCCGAAGCGCCGGAAACGATCCACGCCCCGATGTGGGGCCGCGCCGTGGTGGTCGAAAACGAGAAGATGTACCACACCGCCGAAGCCTGCGGCCCCTCCTCGATGCGCAAGCCGGAAGGGCTCGACATCGACTCCCTGATCGAGCCCGATCCGGCAACCGAAGGCGGATGGCAGATCACCACCAGGGGCAAGGTCATCCTGCGCATCCCCGAACAGGAAATGCGCTTCCTCGTCCACTGGGGTGCCTTGATGTTCGAGGATTACGACGACCTCAAGCGCACGCTCGATCATCGCGACGACCTGACCCACGAACAGGCCTTCGACATCTTCATCAAGGACCTGAAAGCCCGCAGCATCGCATTCGAAGTGCCGACCGACCCGATGAACGACGCCGCCTTCATCGGGCTGCTGACACGGGTTTACGACCATGGCCGCCCGGCGATCATGCCGCCCGAGCCAGTCGAACCCATGGCCGCCTGACGGGCAAGCGCAAACGGCCATCCGGAAAAGACGAAGCCGCCCTCGTATCACCCAAATGGGTTATGCGAGGGTCGGCTCATCCGCGTATTGCTTGCGCATTACAAACAAGGCCATGAGGCCGGGGAGAGCGAAACGATGAAATTCTCGATCATTTACGAAGCGCAGATGGTGGATATCTCGCGCGAGAACGAACAGGCCGTGTTCCACCAAATCGTCGAACAGTCGAAGCTGGCCGAAGAGATGGGCTTCGACGTCATCTGGTGCGTCGAACACACCGCGCTGACCCGCTATGCCCACATGTCGGCGCCGGAAACCTTCCTCGCCTTCCTTGCCGGCCAGACCAGCCGGATCGGCATCGGCCACGGCGTCGTCTGCCTGCCGCCCGCGATGAACCATCCGGTCAAGGTGGCGGAACGCATCGCCACGCTCGACATCCTCTCCAAGGGCCGCGTCCATTTCGGCATGGGCAAGGGCGGCACGCAGCAGGAAGCCGGCACTTTCGGCTACGACCTCGAAGAACTGCAGCCGATGATCGACGAGAGCATGTATCTCATCCCCAAGATCCTCAAGGACGGGGAAGTCGAACATAACGGCACCTATGTGCAGATCCCGAAGCGCCCGATCCACCCGAGCCCGATGCAGGACCCGCATCCCCCGATCTACATGGCCTGCACCAAGGTCGACACGCTCAAGACCGCCGGGGCGCGTGGCATCGGCGCGCTCGTGCTCGGCTTTGCCGGGCCGGACAGCATTGCGGAAAAGAACGCGATCTATCGCGAGTATTTCAAGAACCGCAAAGCCGAAGACCAGGTCGGTTTCCGCCCGACCGAACACCTGGCCGCGCTGTGCCCGGCAGTCGTCCTGGACGACCGGACCACGGCACGCAAGATCGGCCTGCGCGGCCAGCGCTTCTTCGTTGAATCGCTCGGCTACTGGTATTCGGGCGGCCCCGAACCGGTGATCGACGATCTCATCTCCGACGAGGAAAACGAAGCGGCCCTGCGGCAGGAAAAGGAAGCGATCGTCGCCTGGCTGTCCGAAGAAAAGATCGAAGCCCAGTTGCACCACACCGAGTCCTTCGAAGTCGCGGAAGATTCCTACGGCAATCCCGACGATTGCATCCGCTACGTCACGCGCCTGCGCAATGCCGGGGCGGACGAGATCCTTTTCATGTTCCAGATGGGCGGGATCCCGCACGACGTGATCATGGAGACGATCCGCAACATCGGCGAAAAGGTCATCCCGCATTTCCGCGGGCAGAAGGCCGAACAGAAGCAGGCGGAAACCGCCGGGGCTGGCTGAACGCCCCATAATGCGCTTAAGAACTGGGGATGGATGCCAGGGTCGATCCCCAATTCTCCGAATTGCTCGTTCGCCTTTACGGCGAACTGGATGGCGAGCGCCCATGGGATGCCTTTCTTGAGGCGCTCGCCAAGTGGCTCGACGCGACTTACGCTACGCTGATCATCACCGCTCCGGGGACCCGGCTGCCGGGCACCTTCGTCACTCCCGGCGCCAACCCCCGGTATAGCGCCAGCTACATCGAATCGTTCTTTGCCGACGACCCTTTCCGCGACCTGCCGGAAGGCAAGGTCACGTCGTTCAGCGAGTTCATCAACCAGCAGGCGGCGGAAGACTACGCAGCCTATCGCGATTACCTTGCCCTGGCCGCAGGCGAACAGGTGCTCGCCGTCGACCTGCGTTTCGACGGTCGCTTCGAGGCGCGCTTCCGCGTGACGCGCGACAAGGCCCTCCCCGACTTCACGGCCGAGGAACGCACCGCGCTCCAGACGCTGGTTCCCCACTTGCGCATCGCGGTGACCCTGTTCGAGAAGCTGCAACTCGCCGGCGCCGAACACGGCGTGTTCCACAGCGCGACCGAAGGACTCGGGCTTGCCCTGCTCGTGCTCGACCGGAACCACCGCATCGTCAGCAGCAACGCGGTGGCGGAACGCTTTCTCAACGAGGGCGAAGGCGTGCGGCGGGCCGGCGAATGCCTGGCGTTCGACGCCGCGGAGCCGAGAAAGACGGTCGACAACCTGCTGGCCGAACCGGGAAAGCGGGACAAAGTCACCCGGTTCCGCATCCCGCGACCGGAACGGGGCGACCTGATCGCCACTGCGCGCGCGCTGGATCTTCCAGCCATCCATTCCGGGACCGGGGCTCTCGCCCTGTTCCTCGCCCTCCCCGGCGAGGAGCCGCCGCTGGAACCGGAAACGGTGCGCGAACTGTTCGGCCTGACAATGGCCGAGGCGCGCCTTGCCGTCGTCCTCGCGCAGGGGCTCTCCCTGGTCGAGGCGGCGCAGCGTCTCGGCATTACGCACAATACGGCCAAGACGCAGTTGCGTGCCATCTTCGCAAAGACCGGCGCGCGCCGCCAATCGCAGCTCGTCGGCATCCTGGCCGCGACCGGGGCCTGACCCGCAGACCACCCCTAGAGTCTTTCTGCTTGTAAATGAATCGAGGGGATTCCCGGCGGCCGGATTTTGTGATTCAAGCTGGCTACTGGTTTGGAGGCCAGCATGGATGAGGCCATATTCGGCGGATTTGCGGGATTTG
>JAQVEQ010000307.1 GCA_028697875.1 Novosphingobium sp.
TATACCATGCTCAAGGGTCTCAATATCGGTCTCGACCGCTTCGGTGCTTCGGCCCCGGCGGAAAAGCTGTTTGACCGCTTCGGTTTCACTGTCGAGGCGATCGTTCCGAAAATTCTCGAAAAAATAGTCGATTAACAGGAGTTATTCACATGGCGACGAAGGTTGCGATCAACGGGTTCGGACGTATCGGGCGACTGGTTGCCCGGGCCATTCTCGAGCGTAACGACCACGATCTCGAACTGGTCGCGATCAACGACCTGGCCGATACCAAGTCGAACGCGCTGCTGTTCCAGTACGACAGCACCCACGGCCGTTATCCGGGTACCGTGGTTGCCGGCGACGGCAAGATCACTGTCGACGGCAAGGACATCCTCGTCACGTCCGAACGCGATCCCGCCAATCTGCCGCATGGCGAGATGGGCATCGATATCGTGATGGAATGCACCGGCTTCTTCCAGTCGGACGAGAAGAGCCGTCCGCACCTGGCCGCCGGCGCCAAGCGCGTCATCATCTCGGCTCCGGCCACCGGCGTGTCGAAGACCATCGTCTACGGCGTCAATCACGCCACTCTGACGGCCGAGGACGACATCATCTCGAACGCGTCGTGCACGACCAACTGCCTCGCGCCGGTTGCCAAGGTCCTGCAGGACACCGTGGGGATCGAACGCGGTTTCATGACCACGATCCACAGCTACACCAACGACCAGCGCATGCTCGACCAGATCCATTCGGACCTGCGCCGTGCGCGTGCCGGTGCGGTCAACATGATCCCGACCACCACCGGTGCGGCTCGTGCGGTCGGCCTGGTGCTGCCGGAACTCAAGGGCAAGCTCGACGGTTCGTCGGTCCGCGTGCCGACCCCGAACGTCAGCCTTGTCGACCTGACGTTCGTTCCGGGCCGCGACACCACCGCCGAGGAACTCAACGCGGCGCTCAAGGCCGCGGCCGAAGGCCCGATGAAGGGCGTCCTGGACTACACCGACCAGCCGCTGGTCAGCAGCGACTTCAACCACTACCCGGCGAGCTCGACGGTCGACAGTCTCGAAACCGCGGTTCTCGAAGGCAAGCTGGCCCGCGTCGTGTCGTGGTACGACAACGAATGGGGCTTCTCGAACCGCATGATCGACACCGCCGGGGTGGTGGCGAGCTTCCTCTAAGGGACGCTGGAAATGGCCGCTTTCCGTACGCTTGACGATCTGGGTGACGTGACCGGGAAAGTCGCGCTGGTGCGCGTCGATCTCAACCTGCCGATGCAGGATGGCCACGTCACCGACGTGACCCGGGTCAAGGCTTCCGCGCCGACCATTCTCGAACTGGCGGACAAGGGCGCGAAAGTGCTCTTGCTCGCCCATTTCGGGCGGCCCAAGGGCGAACGCCATTCGACCATGTCGCTCAGCCTCGTGCAGGGCGCGGTCGAAGAGGTGCTTGGCCGAGAGGTCATGTTCATCCCGGAAGTCGCGGGCGAAGTGGCCGCCCAGGCGATCGGCATCCTGCGCCCCGGCGATATCGGGATGCTGGAGAATACCCGCTTCTGGAAGGGCGAGGAAAAGAACGACCCCGATTTCGCGAAGGCGATTGCCGCCAACGCGGACATCTACGTCAACGATGCCTTTTCCGCAGCCCACCGGGCGCACGCGACGACCGAAGGGCTGGCCCATGTGCTGCCCGCCTATGCCGGACGGGCGATGCAGGCCGAACTGGAAGCGCTCGACAAGGCGCTGGGCGCTCCGCAGAAACCGGTTGCGGCCGTGGTCGGCGGGGCCAAGGTCTCGACCAAGCTTGCGGTGCTCGAACACCTCGTCGGGCAGGTCGATCACCTGATTATCGGCGGCGGCATGGCCAACACCTTCCTTGCCGCGCGCGGGGTCGATGTCGGCAAGTCGCTGTGCGAACACGATCTCAAGGACACGGCCGAGAAGATCATGGACGCGGCGGACAAGTCCGGCTGCACGGTGCATTTGCCCTATGACGTCGTGGTGGCGAAGGAATTCGCCGCCAATCCGCCGTCCCTGCGCACTTGCAACGTGCACGAAGTGGCCTCCGACGAGATGATCCTGGACGTCGGCCCGCAGGCGGTCGAGGCGCTGGGCGACGTGCTCAAGACCTGCCGCACGCTGGTGTGGAACGGACCGATGGGCGCGTTCGAAACGCAGCCTTTCGATGCGGCGACCGTGGCGCTGGCGCGAACTGCGGCGGCGCTGACCAAGGAAGGCTCGCTGGTTTCCGTGGCGGGCGGCGGCGATACGGTCGCGGCGCTCAACCACGCGGATGTGGCGGAAGATTTTACCTACATTTCAACGGCGGGCGGGGCTTTCCTAGAATGGATGGAAGGCCGTGAATTGCCGGGTGTCGCCGCGCTGGCGGGATGATCGCGCTTGCGGCCATCGACCATGTCGTGTTCCGCGTGCGGGACGTGGCGGCGATGATCGCATTTTACGAGAACGTGCTCGGCGCCAGGGTGGAAAGGCGGGTCGATAGCCTCGGCCTGGTCCAGCTTCGCGCCGGGACGGCACTGGTCGATCTGGTCGACTGCGCCGGAGAGCTTGGACGTCAGGGCGGCGATCCGCCGGGCGAAGATGGGCGCAATGTCGATCACGTTTGTTTCCAGGTGCGGCCGTGGGACGAGCCGGCGATCCTCGCCCATCTGGCGGATCACGGCTATCCCGACCTCGCGGTCGGGCGCCGCTATGGCGCGGACGGCTTCGGGCCGAGCATTTACCTGAACGATCCCGAAGGCAATATGCTGGAACTGAAGGGTCCGCCGGAGCTTCCCGAAGGGACGCCGCGATAGGGGCGCAGCCGGTTGCGGCACGGCCGCTCGGCGGTTAAGGCGCC
>JAQVEQ010000085.1 GCA_028697875.1 Novosphingobium sp.
CAAATCCCGCAAATCCGCCGAATATGGCCTCATCCATGCTGGCCTCCAAACCAGTAGCCAGCTTGAATCACAAAATCCGGCCGCCGGGAATCCCCTCGATTCATTTACAAGCAGAAAGACTCTAGCGAAGCTGGGTGAGGGGGATGCGCGTCCTCGCGAGGCAAAGGCCCCTCACCAACTGCGGCTAGCGGACAAGTCCGCAAGCCTTCGTATCCTCTCCCCCGAACGGGGAGAGGAGATAATGGCATGATGAATTGCCTTACGAGAGAAAACCGGTCCCGGTCAGTTTCTCGGTCACGTCCCATAGCTTGCGCGCCACGGCCATGTCCTGCGCGGCGGGCTTGATCTTCGCCGGGCCCGGCGGTCCCTTCATTTCGCCGAACCCCTGCGGGCCATAGAAGCCCCCGCCCTGCGCCTCGGGCGCAGAAGCGGCGTACATCGTCGGCAGTGCCCCGGCCGAGGCCGGCTGGCCAAGGAACGGCATGACGAACTTGAGCACCAGGCTGACGAAGTAGTCGCCCAGCTGGAACTTGCCCAGCTGCTTGCGGTTGGCGCCGATCGAAGTCTGCGCCACGCCGGGGTGGACGGCCATGGACTTCACCTTGCCGCCCGCCGCATCGACCCGCCGCTGCAACTCGCGCGCGAACAGCAGGTTGGCGAGCTTGGTCTGGTTGTAGGGCCGTTGCGAGGAATAGCCCCTGGTGATCTGCAAGTCGTCCCAATCGAACGAACCCGCGCCATGGACCATGCTCGACACGGTGACGACACGCGGCTGCGGCGCGGCTTCCAGCAAGGGCCACAGGCCCGCGGTGAGCACGAAATGGCCGAGATGGCCGATGGCGAATGTCAGTTCGAACCCGTCCGCGCTTTCGCGCCGGTCGCTGATCGGCTGGATGCCGGCATTGTTAACCAGGATGTCGAGCTTGCCGCCCTCGGCCGCCATCGCGGCGGCGAACTGCCTGACCGCCGCCAGGCTGGACAGGTCGAGCGGGCGGAAGTCCACTTGCGCTTGCGGCGCCAGCGCGCGGATCTTCGCCACGGCCGCCTTGCCGCCTTCTTCGTTGCGGTCGGCGATAATCACTTGCGCGCCATGCTGCGCCAGCGCCCGCGCCGCGTCGTAACCGATCCCGCTCGCCCCGCCGGTGACCAGCACCCGCTTGCCCGACAGATCGGGAATATCCGCTTCGCTCCAACCCTGCATGATGCCCTGCCCCTCGCATGAATGTGTGCGGGCGGTAAATCAGACGCAAGCGTTCGGCAAGCTTGCGCGCCGCTATCCCGCCGCCTTGACGATTTGCGCCCAGGCCGCCTCGTCGATCACCTCTATGCCGAGTTCGGCGGCTTTCTTGAGCTTGGAGCCCGCCCCCGGTCCGGCAACCACGAGGTCGGTCTTGGCCGAAACCGACCCGGCGGCCTTGGCCCCGAGGCGTTCGGCCTGGGCCTTGGCCTCGTCGCGGCTCATGGTTTCGAGCTTGCCGGTGAAGACCACCGTCTTACCCGCGACCGCGCTGTCCTTCGTTTCCACCACATAGGGCGGCGGGGACACTTCGGAGAGCAGGTCGGCCCATACTTGCCGGTTGTGCTCTTCGTGGAAGAAATCGGCCAGCGCGTGCCCGACCGCCGTGCCGATCCCGTCGGTGCCGACTTCGAAGATGCGCTTCACCGCGTCTGTCATACGGGTGTTGAAGGGGCTTTCCTTTTCACCCTCGCCGCGCGGATGCTCGCTGCGATAGGCCGCGAACTCCGCCGCCTTGCCCGGCAAGCGGTGAATGTCGGCAAGGCCCTTCAACAGGTCGCGCGCCGTCACCGCGCCGACATGGCGGATGCCGAGCCCGAACAGCAGCCGCGCCGCATCCGGTTGGCGCCGGGCCTCGATCGCTGCCAACAGGTTATCCACAGACTTGTCCTGCCACCCGTCGAGCGCGAGGATCTCCGCCCGCCGCCGGTGCAGGCGGAAGATGTCGACCGGGCTTTCCAGCCAGCCGAGGGCGAAGAACTGGTCGATGGTCTTTTCGCCCAGCCCATCGATGTCGAGCGCGCCGCGGCTGACGAAGTGCTTGAGCCGTTCGGTCCGCTGCGCCGGGCAGATGAGGCCGCCGGTGCAGCGCACATCGACTTCGCCTTCCTCCGCCACGGCTTCGCTGCCGCATTCGGGGCAATGGTCAGGAAACACGAAGGGAGCGCGCGGGGTCTCGCGCGTGAGGTTTTCGACCACTTGCGGGATCACGTCGCCCGCGCGCTGGATCACCACCTTGTCGCCCACGCGCACGCCCAGCCGGGCGATCTCGTCGCGGTTGTGCAGCGTGACATTGGTGACCGTGACGCCGCCGACCAGCACCGGGGCCAGGCGCCCGACCGGGGTCAGCTTGCCCGTGCGGCCGACCTGGATATCGATCGCCTCGACCGTGGTTTCGGCCTTTTCCGCCGGGAACTTGCGCGCGATGGCCCAGCGCGGGGCCTTGGCAACGAAGCCCAGCCGCTGCTGCCAGTCGAGCCGGTCGACCTTGTAGACCACGCCGTCGATCTCGTAGGGCAGGTCGGGCCGCCCCGCCTTGATTGCGCGATAGGCGGCGAACATCTCTTCCAGCGTATCGCACAGCCTGAGATCGGGCGAGATCGGCAGGCCCCACTGCGCCATCCGGCGCATGACTTCGTGCTGGGTCTTGCCCGGCACTTCGGAAGCCGCGCCCCAGCCGTGGGCCCAGAAACGCAAGGAACGCTGCGCCGTGACGCGCGGATCCTTCTGCCGCAGGGATCCGGCGGCGGCATTGCGCGGATTGGCGAAGATCTTGCCCCCCGCCTCTTCCTGCGCGGCATTGAGGGCGAGGAAATCCGCCTTGGCCATGTAGACCTCGCCGCGAATCTCGAACACGGCGGGGGCATCGCCTGCTAACTGCTGCGGAATGTCGGGGATATGGGCCACATTGGGCGTCACGTCCTCGCCCACCTGCCCGTCGCCGCGCGTCGCCGCGCGCACCAGCCGCCCGTGCTCGTAACGCAGCGAACAGGACAGGCCGTCGATCTTGTCCTCCGCCGTCACGGCCACGTGTTCGTCCTCGGCCAGGTTGAGGAACCGCCGCACGCGCCCGACGAAGTCCGCCACTTCCTCGTCGGCGAACGCGTTGTCGAGGCTGAACATCCGCACTTCGTGGCGGACCTTGGACAGCGGCGAAGCGGCGATCTCGTGCCCGATCTGCTTGCTCGGGCTGTCCGGCCGGACCAGATGCGGAAACGCCGCCTCCAGCTCCGCATTGCGGCGCACGAGCGCATCGAACTCGGGGTCCGAAATCTCCGGCGCATCCTCGGCATGGTAGCGCTTGTTATGATGCGCGATCTGCTTCGCCAGCCGCATCAGCTCGTTGGCGGCTTCGGCTTCGGTGATTTTGCCCAACTATACCCCCTCCAGCAACCGGTCCGCCTGGGCGCGTGCTTCGTCGGTCACTTCCGCGCCGGAGAGCATCCGGGCGATTTCTTCCTGCCGTCCGGCCGCGTCGAGCAGGGCAACGGACGTTTTCGTCACCGTGCCTTCGGACGACTTGGCGATCATGTAGTGCATACGCCCGCGCGCGGCGACTTGCGGGCTGTGCGTGACGGCGAGCAACTGCCCGTTGCCCCCCGTTCCCTGGCCAGCCAGCCGGGCGAGCCGTTCGCCGATGGCGCTGGCCACCGCCCCGCCCACGCCGCGGTCGATTTCGTCGAAAATCACGGTCGCCGCCCCGCCCTGCTCCGCCAGCGCGACCTTGAGCGCGAGGATGAAGCGGCTCAGTTCGCCGCCGCTGGCGATCTTGGCCAGCGGCGCGAAGTCCGCGCCGGGATTGGTCGCGATCAGGAATTCCACGCTGTCGATCCCGTGCGCGCCCCAGCGTTCCTCCGCCAGTTCCGTCACCACCGTGCGGAAGCGCGCGGCATCGAGCTTGAGCGGGGCCAGTTCCGCCGCCACCGCCCCGTCCAGCCGCAAGGCCGCCGCCACGCGGTTGGCGTGGACCGCTTCGGCCCGGGCGCGGTAGATTTCGTGCGCCGACCGTTCGGCCTCCACCAGCGCGGAGATTTCCGCCTCGCCATGTTCGATGGAATCGAGCGCGGCGCGCATCTCGCGCATCTTTTCCGGCAAGTCGTCCACCTGGCAGTGATGCTTGCGGGCAAGGGCGCGCAGTTCGAACAGGCGGGTTTCGATCCGGTCGAGCGCCGCCGGGTCGAACAGCAGCGCCTCGGCCGCGGCGGCGAGCTTGTCCTCCGCCTCGCCCGCCTCGATCACTGCCCGGTCGAGCGCGGCCAGCGCCTCGGCCAGCAGGGGATGTTCGCCCGCGATCCGGTCGAGCCGCCGGGCCGCCCCGCGCAAGGTCGCCAGCGCGGAATCGGAACCGTCCCACAAGTGGCGCAAGTCCTCCAAATCGCCGGCCAGCTTCTCGCCCTTCTGCATGTCGGCGCGGGCCCCGGCCAGTTCCTCTTCCTCGCCCGCGACCGGCTCCAGCGCGGCCAGTTCGGCCAGATGCGCCAGCAGCAGGTCCTGTTCCGCCTTGGCCTGTTCGATTTGTGCGCGCGCCGCGTCCAGCCGTTCCCGCGTGTTGCGCCAGGCCGTCCACGCCTCGGCCACGCCATCCACGTCCGACCCGGCATAGCGGTCGAGCAAGGCGCGGTGGCCGCGCGGATTGACCAGCCCGCGGTCGTCGTGCTGGCCGTGCAGTTCGACCAGCGCCGGGGCGATCTCGCGCAGCAGCGCGACGCTCACCGGCTGGTCGTTGACGAAGGCCTTGCTGCCGCCGTCGGATTTGAGGCGGCGGCGGATCATCAGCGGCTCGCCCGGCTCGACGTCCACTTCGGATTCGGCCAGCGCGCCGCGCACCGTTTCCGGCAAGGCCGCGAATTCGAAGCTGGCGGTCACGCTCGCCTGTTCTTCCCCGGCGCGGACCAGCGCGGAATCGGCGCGGTTGCCCAGCACCAGGCCCAGCGCGTCGAGCAGGATCGACTTGCCCGCCCCGGTCTCGCCCGTCAGAACGCCCAGCCCCGGCGCGAAAGCGAGGTCGAGCGACTCGATCAGCACGATGTTGCGTATGGATAGCTGGCTGAGCATGCCCGGGATTTCTAGCCCAAGGCCGCCCACGCGTCACGGCCTGCCGGACATTTGCTCACAACCCCGCGCGAAATTCCGCCCCCGGCGCAATAACCCGGGGCGGAGGCCCGACCGTCAGCTGGCCGTGGCGTTCGGCGCGTACTTGTTCATCAGCTTGTAGGCGCGTTCGTACCACTTGTTGCCGGGATAGTTGGCGCCCAGCACGGCGGCGTACTTCTTCGCTTCTTCCGGGATGCCCAGCGCCAGGCTGGTTTCGGTCAGGCGATAGAGCGCTTCGGGCACGTGGCTGGTGGTCTGGTACTTCTCGACCACCGTTTCGAAGCGGATGCGCGCGGCGATCATCTTGCCCGACTTCTCGTAGAATCGGCCGATTTCCATTTCCTTGCCCGCGAGGTGATCGAGCACGAGGTCGACCTTCAGCTTGGCGTCGTTGGCATATTCGGTATCCGGATAGCGGCGGATCACTTCGTTCAGCGCGGTCAGCGCCTGATCGGTAATCCTCTGGTCGCGTTCCACGTCGCTGATCTGCTCGTAATAGCACAGCGCGATCAGGTAATAGGCGTAAGGCGCGTCCTTGTTGCCCGGGTGGATCGAAAGGAATCGCTGGGCCGACTGGATCGCCTGGTTGTAGTTCTTGCCGGCGTAGTAGGAGAAAGCGCTCATCAGCTGGGCGCGGCGGGCCCATTCGGAATAGGGGTGCTGGCGTTCCACTTCGTCGAACAGGACGGCGGCCTGGCGCGCCTTGCCCCGGTCGAGCCGGTCCTTCGCCGCGGCGTAAAGCGTTTCCACGTCGCGCGCGACATAGGACGTGCCCTTCTTCGCGTGCGGCCCGCCGCCGCAGCCGGCAGTCAGCAACATGGCAGTGGCAGCCGTGGCGAGGATCGCGAGGCGGACAGGCGAGCGGAACGTGCGGGTCTTCGTCAGCATGGCGTGGCTATAGCCAGCGCTATCGTGAACGCCAAGTGAAGTTCGATGATTCCCGTGAACTTCCCGGCGGGCCACGAAAAAACGCTGTCCTACAAGGTGCCGGGCATTGCAGGTTCCCCCGCCCCGCCATCCCCTTGCCGCCTGTAGGATTCGCCCCATGACCAGCACCGCGTACACCGACGACCTTCCCGCCCGCCCCACGGCCACCCTGCCCGCCTTCACGCCCGTCCCCCGCCAGTCGAAGCGCCACGACGGGTGGACGCCCGAACGCCAGCAGCGCTTTATCGAGGCGCTGGCCGATACCGGCTCCGTCGCCGCGGCCTGCCGCGTGGTCGGCAAGAGCACTTACGGCGTCTATTACCTGCGCCGCCAGCCGGGCGCCGACAGCTTCCGCGCCGCATGGGAAGCCGCGCTCGACCTCGGCGTGCAACGGATCGAGGACGTCGCGATGGACCGCGCGCTGAACGGCGTGGAAGTGCCGGTCTATTCCTATGGCAAGCTGGTCGGCACGCGCCGCACGTTCAACGACCGGCTGCTGATGTTCATGCTGAGGAACCGCGCGCCCAAGCGCTTCGCCGGCGGCGGCGCGCGCGGGCTGAGCGCGATGGACCGCACCACGCTTGCCCGCCTGAAGCAGGAATGGCGCAAGGAGTGGGAACGCGAACGGGCCATCGCCGAGGACCAGCAGGAAGAAGAAGTGCTCGCCTCGCTCCACGCCAAGCTGGACGCGATGCGCCGGAACGAACAGGCCATGATGAGCCCCCGCACCCGCGCCCTGCGCGACGCCTACGAAGCCGCCCGCGAGGAAGACCGCGCGGCCGACTATCCCCACCTGCTGGAACACGCGCCGGACGAAGGCGGCGAGGCCTAGGCACCCCGCCGCCGGTTACAGTCACAATCGCGGTCACCATGGCATTTAAACGGCCGGAAACCTTCCCCCGGCATCCTGCCCGCGATTGGGGGACCTGCAACCATGCTGACACGAATCCTGCGCGACGAAAGCGCGGCGACGGCCATCGAATACGGCCTGATCGCCGCGCTGATCTCTCTTGCCTGCATCATGGCCTTCCAGATGCTCGGCCTCGACCTCGTGGATACCTTCAACACAATCAACGACGCGCTGACCGGGGCGGGTTGAGGGGAGTCCGGCCAAGCGGAAGCCTTGCACAAACTACGGCCCTGCCGTATTTAGCGCCTTGCAAATAGTGCGGCATTGCCGTACCAATCCGCAATGCAGACCGTCATCGAAACCGAAAGCTATCTGCGCGCCGCCAGGGACGCGAAGATGAGCGAGGACGAGATGAAATCTGCCGTGGACCTCGTCGCAGCCGATCCGGAAGCGGGCGATGTGATGCAAGGCACCGGAGGTGTTCGCAAGGCGCGGCTGGCAGGTCGCGGCAAGGGCAAGTCGGGCGGCTATCGCATCGTCTGGTATTTCGGCGGCGGGGACATTCCGGTGTTCCTGCTGACCGTGTTCGGTAAGGGCGAGAAAGCGAATTTAACTCAGGGCGAACGCAACGCGCTTCGCCAGATGACGGCGACATTGAGGGAAAGTTTAGGCGCAAGGTAAGGGCGTCGGCATTCAGGCCGCGCTATCGGTCGTGGAGGACCATTTTGTGAGTAAGGCATTTAACAAGATCGCGGCGGGCCTCGCCGACGCCATTGCCTATGCGGAAGGCGATGCCACCAAGGGCCGCGTCGCCGCAGGACCGGACGTCAAGGCGATCCGCGCCAAGACCAAGCTCAGTCAGGCAAAATTCGCCGCCAAGCTGCGCGTGCCTGTCGGCACTGTGCGCGATTGGGAACAGCATCGCCGCACACCCGACGCTCCGGCGCGGACGCTGTTGGGAATGGTCGATGCCGATCCGAAAGCGGCGCTGGCATTGATTGAACTGGCTGGCGGATAAGCACCATTCGTAATCAAGTATGCTGCCACCGGAATGCTTGTGCAATGGCTCAAGCTAACTTTGTCCAACACGGAGACATCTAGACGGCGGAAGTTCAATGATGGATTGGACTGAAATCGCGCTGCCCGTTACAAGACCTGAACAGGGTGAATTGGTTATTCATGTAAACTACACACGACCAAATGTGGTCTGCAATGTACCTGTTACAGAACGTCAAGCTGAAGCGGTAAAGCTTTTCTATCAAGTCGATTTTGGCAAACTCTCAGACGGCCAAGCACATGCTTTGCTGTCTTGCCGTGAATATGCTCGTCTGTGCGCTGACGCGTTGTTCAAACGCTATCCCTCCCTCACCCAACCCTCTCCCTCAAGGGAGAGGGCTTTTTCAACGCTCCCCCTCGCCCCGCTGGGAAGAGGGTGTTTGCGCCGTTCTCCCTCTCCCTTGAGGGAGAGGGTCGGGATGAGGGGGATCAGGCAGAAGAACCACGCGCCAGCCTCACCTCGCGCGCGACGGTTTCCAGAACGCCGTCGGGATTGGACAACACGTCATTGTTCCAGAAGCGGATAACGCGATAGCCGCAGGATTCGAGCACGCGCGTCCGTTCAACATCCTGTGCATTGTCCGCATGTTGTCCGCCGTCCAGTTCAACGACGAGCATCAGCGAGCGGCAGGCGAAATCCGCAATGTACGGCCCAATGGGAAACTGGCGGACGAACTTTGCATCTTCCACCTGGCGCGCGCGCAGGCGGGACCAGAGCAGTTTTTCCGCCTCGGTCTGGTTCTGGCGAAGTTTACGCGCAACCGTGGTCAGGCGGCGTGTGGCATCTTGGTGTTCCATCCCCCTCACGCGATAATCCCCCTCACGCGATAATCCCCCTCACCCAACCCTCTCCCCAAGGGGAGAGGGCTTTATGCCTTTGCGGCCGGAGGCGGATCAACGGGAGAAGGATCGGAAACGGTCACTCCCTCTCCCACTTGGGGAGAGGGTCGGGGTGAGGGGCTGAGTGCAACCTTTCGCCCATTCACATCCTTCGACAGGCTCAGGATGAGCGGAAGTAGGGCTACTCCTCGCCCATCCGCAGCGCGGCGATAAACGCTTCCTGCGGGATGCTGACGTTGCCGTATTCCCGCATCCTGGCCTTGCCCTTCTTCTGCTTTTCCAGAAGCTTCTTCTTGCGGGTGATGTCGCCGCCGTAACACTTGGCGGTCACGTCCTTGCGCAGGGCGGCGATCGTTTCGCGGGCGATCACCTTGCCGCCGATCGCGGCCTGGATCGGGATCTTGAACAGGTGCCGGGGGATGAGGTCTTTCAGCCGTTCGCACATGCCGCGTCCGCGCGCCTCGGCCACGTCGCGGTGGACGATCATGGAAAGCGCGTCGACCGGCTCGTTGTTGACCAGGATGCTCATCTTCACCAGGTCGCCTTCGCGCAGGCCGATCTGTTCATAGTCGAAGCTGGCATAGCCGCGGCTGATCGATTTCAACCGGTCGTAGAAGTCGAACACCACTTCGTTCAGCGGCAGTTCGTAGATCACTTGCGCGCGGCCGCCGACATAAGTCAGCTCGCGCTGGATGCCGCGCCGGTCCTGGCACAGCTTGAGGATCGGGCCGAGGTATTCGTCGGGAGTGTAGATCGTCGCCTTGATCCACGGTTCCTCGATCTGCTCGATCCGGCTGGGGTCGGGATAGTCGGCCGGGTTGTGCAGCAGGATCTCGCCCGCGTCTTCCGTCTTCGAAGCGCGCAGCTGGATGCGGTAGACGACCGACGGGGCCGTGGTGATAAGGTCGAGATCGTATTCGCGGGTGAGGCGTTCCTGGATGATTTCCAGGTGCAGCAGGCCGAGGAAGCCGCAGCGGAAGCCGAAGCCGAGCGCGGCGCTGGTTTCCATCTCGTAGCTGAAGCTGGCGTCGTTGAGGCGCAGCTTGGCGATGCTCTCGCGCAGCTTCTCGAAGTCGGCGGCATCGACCGGGAAGATGCCGCAGAACACGACCGGCTGGACTTCCTTGTAGCCGGGCAGCGGCTTGTCCGCCCCGCCCTTTACCGTGGTGATCGTGTCGCCGACCTTGGCCTGTTCGACTTCCTTGATCTGCGCGGTGATGAAGCCGATCTCGCCCGGGCCGATTTCCGGCAGGTCGGTGCGTTTCGGCGTGAAGCAGCCGACGCGGTCGATCAGGTGTTCGGTGCCGCCTTGCATGAACTTGACTTGCAGGCCCTTGCGGATGGCGCCGTCGATCACGCGCACGAGGATGACCACGCCGAGGTAGGGGTCGTACCAGCTATCCACCAGCATCGCCTTGAGCGGGGCGTCGCGGTCGCCCTTGGGCGGGGGGATCTTGGCGACGATGGCTTCCAGCACTTCCTCGATCCCGATGCCGGACTTGGCGCTGGCCAGCACCGCCTCGCTCGCATCGATGCCGATGATGTCCTCGATCTCGGCGCGGACCTTCTCCGGCTCGGCGGCGGGCAGGTCGATCTTGTTGATGACGGGGACGATCTCGTGGTCGTGCTCGATCGACTGGTAGACGTTGGCGAGCGTCTGCGCTTCCACCCCCTGCGCGGCGTCCACCACCAGCAGCGCGCCCTCGCACGCGGCGAGGCTGCGGCTGACTTCATAGGCGAAGTCGACGTGGCCGGGCGTGTCCATCAGGTTGAGCTCGTAGGTCTCGCCGTCCTTGGCGGTGTAGGTCAGGCGGACCGTCTGGGCCTTGATCGTGATCCCGCGCTCGCGCTCGATATCCATGTTATCAAGGACTTGCTCGCTCATCTCACGGTCGGTGAGGCCCCCGGTGAACTGGATCAGCCGGTCGGCGAGCGTCGACTTCCCATGGTCGATATGGGCAATGATGCTAAAATTGCGGATCTTGGCGAGTTCGGTCATCCGCGCGCCGTTAGCAGTGCCCAAGCCTACTGTCAGCGGCTTTTGTCAGGCGACGCGGCTGCGCGGAATGTTCGTGACCTGCACCTGCATGAATTGCGCCGGCCCGCTCCCTCCATTCTCCTTCCCGACCAGCGGGTAATGGCCGGGTGGCAGCGCACTCAACGGCATGCCGGCAGCGGCGAGTGCATAAGGCGAAACGCGGTGGCGCGTGCACAGCCCCCCTGCCCCGTCGCTGATGAGCGGCGTTTCGAACTCGACGCCCTGCTCCGCATCCTGCGAACGGCTGACCTTGGAAACCGCGAGCTGGCCGTTGCCGAGATCGAGCACGAGATCGGTGCCGACCGGCACACCGAGCAAGCCTTCGATCCGGGCACCGGTCTTGGACAAGTCGCGCATCACGGCGTCGTAACGGTGATCGCCATGGATCACACCGATCTTGCGGAACACGGACCGGCGGCCGGGGCGGTGTTTCTTGGGGCCGTCCGGCTCGATGCGGAAGTCCCCCTGCTCGAGCCGCGAAAGGACATCCTCGTTGGGCAAAGGCAGGGAGTAGATCGGCCCCTGGATCAGCTTTGCCCCCTTGGAGCGTACCAGATCGAATTGGTCGAAAGCCTCGACACCTTCGACGATCACTTCCATGTTCAATGCTTCGGCCAGACCGATCGTGGCACCGATGATCGCTCCGTTCTTGCTGTCTCGCTCCGTGCAGTTTTCAATGAACCTGCGATCGATCTTGAGCTTTTCGAAAGGTGAGGAACTGAGGTAGGCGAGCGAGGAGTAGCCGGTGCCGAAATTGTCCAGAGAGAGGCGTACACCGAGATCTTTGAGGGACCGGAAAATGTGATCGTTGGCATCGCCATCGCCCATGAAAACGCTTTCCGTGATCTCCAGAACCAACCGGCGCGGATCGATCCGCGTCGCTCCGAGAACATTGGCAATGCCGGCAGAAAATCCGGCGCTTCCGAACTGGACCGCAGATATGTTGACCGAAACGGACAACTTTTCCGGCCATATCGCGGCATCGGCACAAGCCGTGCGCAGCGCCCATTCACCGAGCATGTTGATGAGATTGGATTCCTCGGCGATCGGCAGGAAAACGGCGGGAGCGATGGGGCCGCGTTCCGGGTGATCCCAATAGATCGTCGCCTCGAAACCGACGACGAAATTGTCCGCCGCCCGGACCACCGGCTGATAGTGCATGACAAGCTGGTTGCGGGCTAGGGCGTCGCGCAGGTCATCTTCGAGCAGCCGGCGTTCTTCCGCCTCGTCCTTGAGGTCGCTGGAATAGAAGCGGTACTGCCCCCGCCCGCCGCCCTTGGCCGCATAGAGCGCAAGGTCCGCACT